>JBGTNC010000104.1:0-8785 GCA_041743265.1 Alphaproteobacteria bacterium
CTTTGCGGGCATCGGCTTCTTGAATATCGCCATAGAGCATAAAAAGGCTGCTGCTGGCAACGCGCGCAGCTTGGCCGCAAAGATCAAGTGCGGTTTCGGCAGAACGGGCCGGGTTATCTGTGACGCCCGCGCGAAAAGATACTTCAGCTACAAAGCTGGGGGGTTCTGCCGTTTGCGTTGCGTCTGTTGCAGCCAGATGCAGGTTTTGAAGCACGGGGTCGGCAAAAACATCGGCAATGATCTGCGCCGGAATTTCACCTTGTGCTGTTGCTATCTTATAGACTTTGATCTCTTCTAGCCCGGATAGCGGGACGCCGAGAAAATCTCTGGCTGCGATGCAACGCGCGTCATTCGCGGCAATATGGCCTTGCGCTGAAATTTCGATGCGGCGATGTTTTGCGCTCATGCTGTTGCTTTCTCCCTGAAGCGGTGCCAGCTGCCATCTAGCAACTGCGCCATAAATTCGCTGTAAAGCTCATGTTCGAGTGCTTGGCCCGTTGCGCAGAATTCTTCATAGCTCTGCGCGCCACGGGCAAAAGATTTCTGGGCAATGATGGGTCCTGTATCCATGCCGTCATCGACGAAATGCAATGTGACGCCCGCTGTTTCCGTGCCTGAATCATATGCGCGGCGGTTGGCATCTTTCCCTGCAAAGGCGGGCAGCAGCGATGGATGTACGTTAACAACGCGGTTAATATCAGCACGTGGGTCATAAAAATGCTGCAAAAAAGATGGGCGCAATAAGCGTATATAGCCTGCCAGAAAAAGCCAGTTCACGTTTTCGGCTTTGCACAGATCCAACATTCTATCTTCTTGTGCTTGTCTGGCATCGCTATGATTTGGGTAATCTTCACGATTGACGGGCAGGATAGCGCAGGGGATGCCAGATTTTTCCGCGCGTTTGATCACGCCCGCGCCTTTGTTGTCGGTGATGACAAGCGGGATGCTGATGCGGTCCGGATGCTTGCTCGCATGCCGGATGATGTTTTCTGCGTTCGTGCCATTGCCGGAGGCAAGCACGGCAACACGGATCATGCCTGTGCGATCAGGTGCCAATGTCTGTTCTCCAATGTGCGCCATCAAAATGAATGCGGCCGATACTGTCGTAGGCTTTCTGGCGTGCATCTTCCAGCGTATCGCCAAGGGCGGTAATGCCCAGCACGCGCCCTCCTGTGTTTTGCCACGTGCCGGATTTTTTCTGTGCCCCTGCAATAAACAGCAGGCTGTTATCGTTGGTGCCTGTGTGTAGCAAGTCGTCAGGCATATCCATGTCTTGCCCCAGCTGCATGCCTGTGCCCAGGGTTTCGGGATACCCGCCCGATGTCATGACAACATGCAAGGCGGTGCCTGCTTTTTGTGTGACGGGGGAAGTATGCGCGAGCGTGCCTTGGCTGGCAGCCAGAAAAAGCGGATAGATGTCATTGTCGATCAGGGGCAATAAAATCTGCGCTTCCGGATCGCCAAAGCGGGTGTTGAATTCGATGACGTGCAGTTTTTCACCGTCCACCATCAATCCGGCGAACAAAATACCGGTGAAGGGGGTGCCAGCTGCCGCCATGCCATCAACAACGGGTTTGAAAATGTGCAGGTTCACAAAATCACGCAGGGCCGCTGTGGGCCAGCCTTGCGGTGCATAGCCGCCCATGCCGCCGGTATTGGGGCCGCGGTTATGGTCGCCGACACGTTTGTAATCACAGGCATAGCCGAGGGGGATAAAATCTTTGCCGTCACAGAGCGCAAAGGCGGAAACTTCTTTTCCGCTCAGTACTTCCTCGAATAGAATTTCGTTGGTTTTGACGGTGCATTGCGGATTCTGCATAAAATCGTGCAGGGTTTTTTCGGCTTCCGCACGGTCAAACGTGACCACAACGCCTTTGCCTGCAGACAGACCGTCTGCTTTGATGACAATGCCTTTTTCTTCGACGGGCCAAGCGCCAAGGGCTTGGCAAGCATCGTCAAAACTTGTGCAGACAGTAAAAGGTGCTGTCGGAATATTGTGTTCTGCCATAAAATTTTTGGCGAAAATCTTGGAGCTTTCCAGTTGTGCAGCCGCTTGCGATGGCGCCGCTACGGCAAAACCAGCCGCCTGCAGTGCATCCGAAACGCCCGCAGCCAAAGGCGCTTCCGGCCCGATGATAATCAAGTCTGGTTTTTGTGCTTGCGCCAAAGCCACCATGGCGGCGGGGTCGTTTATGTCTGCGGCAAGGCAGGTTGTTTTATCAACGCTTGCAATGCCGTCGCTGCCGGGGATCACCGTGAGTGTGGTGACATCTGGCGATTGTGCCAATTTCCATGCCAGTGCGTGCTCACGCCCGCCGCTGCCTAGCAGAAAAAGATGCGCCATTATGCGGCGTCCTTTTTCAGTTCTTTAAAACTGGCGACCACATCGGCAATGTCCCATGCTTCGGCAAAGGCGCTGCCATCATCGTATTTTTGCGACAGGGCTTTGGCAATGCCTGTGTAAATCATCTCTGCCTGTTTGCGTACAGCAGCGGGCAGTGTGGGCGGCAGGGCTTTTAATTCGTCCACGCAGATTTTTTTCCAGTCTTTTTCGCCGCGTTCTTTGGCTAGTTTTTTTGCTGTTTCCAACTGTGTGTACCAGTTCAGCGGGCGATAAACACTGCGCAGGGCCTCTTTGGAAAGATGCACCCCGTCTTGTGTCAGGCGTAATTCATCGGGCCCGATGGAATCTACCAGTGTAAAGCTGCGGTTGCCGTTTTCTTGTGTTTGACCGAAGGCAAACTCTAGCTTGCCATCCCACAGTTGCAGGCCAATGCCGGCGAAGCAGTCTTTCAGACGCAGGGCGATCAGTTTTGTTAATGTCGCCAGCTGGTCAAATTCTTCTGCGCTTAAACCCGCAATGCCTTGTGCTTCGGTATAACCGAGGTAGCGGTCACTGGTTTCCAGTTTGGTCGAAAACTCGATGAGCGGCAGGGAGAATGTATCGCCTGATTTGGGTGCTGCCTCAAGCCCCAGCGTTTTGCAATACGCCATATCGCCCGTGCGTTGCAGCAGGGAGCTGCCTTCCGGCACGCCGAAGCGGAAAATAACTTCCAGTGGTACCAATGTATGTTCTGGGTGTTTTGTATAGGGGCTATAGTCCCATACCAATTGGCCGTTTTCTTTTTTGCTGGTGGGCGGCACAACGCTGACAGGTTTAACCGCAATGCAGCGAGGCTGTGCATCAACCGCGCCAAAAGCATGGTGCGCCGCGCCTGTTTTTTTAAGGTTTGTCAGCAGTGGGTGCTGGGCAAGTGCTGCGGGTGCTTGCCAGTTTTGCCAGCCGTCTGCTTTTTCAAGATAGTTGCAAAAGAAATTCGCCATCCACGCGAGTGCGGCGCCCTTGTTTTCCAGCGTATCGGGCATTTGACCCCAATCGAAAATGGAATAACGGTCGGAGAATTCAAAAATATACGGCGCTTGCCCTGCAACGCCACGCACGTTTTTAACCGAGCCTTGATAAAGCAGGGGCGGGAGTGCAGCAACACCCATGACGCCAAGACGTTTTGCGGCGGCGGCCGCATTGCGGAAGTTGTTCACACCAAGCCACAGTCCGCCTTGTTGCATCCAGCGTACGATCTGAATGTAATTTTCAGGCTTTGCGGCATCGGCTTTGCTCATGAAGGGGACGTGCAGGCCAAAGGCATCGGCTTTGATGTCTTCTGCTTTGGTGACGACGTAAAGGTTCAAACGCTCAGCATCGGGGTTGGCAGATACAGTAATATCTGCGTCTTTCACCTTGGCAATTTCTGCCAACAGGTCTTTGTTGTTGGCCATATCGGCATTGGGGGCCACAACGTGCATACGGTCAAACGTCTTGCCTTCGGATTGCAGGAGGAATTGCACGATGTCTTCTGTTTTATCCGGCCCGCAGGTGATAACAGGCACACCCGGCGGCATTTGCGCGATGGACGCGACGGAATCCAGTCCGCCGAATTGTGCGGCAACAGGTACACCAAAAACAGGCAGGCGTGTCATGGCGGCGACCACGCCGGGCAAGGCAGCGGCGAGGCCTGCGCCTGCAATAATGGCATCTCCCTGCCAAGTCATGATTTTATGCTGAAGTTTTTCAAGGTCGCGGTGCGCGGAGATGACCTGAAATTCAGTGTCGAAGGTTTTGGAGAGATTTTCCACCAAGGGGTTGAAAACTTTCTCATCAGACGTGCTGCCAAAAACGACTAGAACTTTCATGTGATCTCTCCTTGTTAACCTGTTGCGCGGATGCGGTTGCGCTCCTCGGAAAATTGCGCGGCATCTTCCAGACTTGTGGGGTATTTATTATTGATACAAGCCATGCAGAGTCCGGAAATGCCGATGGCTTCTTTTAAATCAGTCTCATCAAGGTAAATAACTTTGTTAACGCCAAGTGTTTCTGCAATCTGCTCGACTGTTTTGCCGTGGGCGACAAGGTCTGTGGGATCGGGAAAGTCGATGCCATAGAAACAGGCGTGGCGGTGCGGCGGGCAGGTGATGGCAAGTGTGACCTCTTTCGCGCCGTGGCTTTTCAGCAGATCAACAATCCGGCGGGATGTCGTGCCGCGCACAATGCTGTCATCAATCAGCAAAATGCTTTTGTCTTTAATCTCGCCGGGGACGGGGCTGAGTTTAAGCTCCACAGCCCATTCGCGCTTGTCCTGACCGCTCAAGATAAAACTGCGGGCGACGTAGCGGTTTTTAATCAAACCTTCGCGGTAGGGCAGTTTCAACACATCGGCTACGGAAATGGCAGCGGGGCGGCTGGTATCGGGCACGGGCATGACAACATCGGGCGTAATATCGCCGTTATCAATCGAGGCTTGTGCTTTTTGTGCGAGTTTTTCGCCAAGGCGCAGGCGGGCGGCATAAACGGGGTGGTTATCAATGGTGCTTTCCGCACCAGAGAAGTAAACCCATTCGAACATGCAATGCGCTTTTTGCGGTTCTTCGTGAATAATCTCGCTTTGCACGCGGCCTTGCAGGTCGATGAATAACACTTCGCCGGGGGCGACATCACGCTCGTATGTATAGCCAAGGTAAGTGACAGCGATGCTTTCTGAGGCAAGGCACCAAGAGGTTGTACCGTCATTGTTGACGCGTTTGCCAAGTACCAGCGGGCGGATGCCTTTTGGGTCACGGAAAGCAACAATGCCTTGGCCTGCAATCATTGCCAGCACAGCATAGCCGCCGATCAAGGTATCGAACATTTTTTGTGTGGCGGTTTTGATATTGTCAAAGCTGAACGTGTGTTCATTCGGCAATGCCGCGTCACCCATCAGAAAATAAGACCAGTAATGGATCATGACTTCCAAGTCATTGCTGGTCAGTAACTGGCGACTGAAATCGGTGGAGAGTTTTTGCGCCAGCGCAGGATAATTCAGGATATTGCCGTTATGTACCATGCCAAGGCCGAAGGGCACGCCCGTGACCATGGGTTGAATATCGCGTTTGCCATCTGTGCCCATTGTGGCATAGCGTGTATGCCCAATGGCCATGGGGCCACGCAGTTTTTCTATTTTTTGTTGGTCAAATACGTTGGAAACAAGGCCCAGGTCTTTTTCGGTGATGAACATGCGCGTCGCGCTGTCATAACTCAAAATACCGGCGGCATCTTGTCCGCGGTGTTGCAGTGCCAGAAGGCCACGAAACGCTTCAAATGCGGCGAGGCACTCGGAAGTCACGCTCCGAGTCTCTTGAGACTCAGGACCGATAACGCCGATAACACCACACATTTAAAATAGCTCCAGAATCGGATGCGGAAAAGTTGGTAGCCGCATTATCGGTCATTTGATTTTTTTCGCCAGTTCTTTTTTGGCGCAGTGCAAAAAAATCTGGCATGTTTCACAAAGATTGCGCTACGTAGGTGCGTAACGCAATAAAGGGTGAAACAATAATCATGGATATACATATCATTTATGCTGCGATCGGCTTTATGCTGGCGGCCTATGCGGTCATCGGTAATGACTCCGTGCAGACGCTGGGCACTTTTATTGCCTCTAATTCGCGCATTTTTAAATGGTACTGGCTGTGGCTTGCGGCATCTTCCGTATTGGTGCTGACGCTGTTTTATGGCTGGTATGCGTATGATGGCGATATTTCTTTCGGCAGGCTTAATCGCATTCCGGAAATGGAGGTCGAGTGGTACCACGCGGCAGCCCCCTTGGGCTTGTTGATTTTGACGCGTTTTGGCATTCCGGTCTCCACAACGTTTCTGGTTTTGTCCACGTTTGCCACAGGTGTTTTGCTGCAAGACATGCTGGTCAAAAGTTTTGTGGGTTATGCCGTGGCTTCGGTCAGTGCCTATGTCATCTGGATTGTGCTGTCGCGCTTTATCAACGAAAAATTTAATACAGTGAAGCGCGAGCATCGCGTGCATTGGCGCACAGCGCAATGGTTAGCTACAGGCTTTTTGTGGTTTACGTGGCTGTCGCATGACATGGCGAATATCGCTGTGTTTTTGCCGCGCAAAATGCCGCTGGAAATTTTGCTCGTCTGCATGTTTGTTCTCTGTGGCTGGCTGGCGCTGATCTTTAAAATGCAGGGCGGTAAAATCCAGAAAATTATTCTGGAGAAAACAGGCTCGCGTTTTATACGCTCTGCCACCATTATCGACATTGTGTATGCACTCATTCTTTTCTTTTTCAAGGAAGTGAACGATGTGCCAATGTCCACAACATGGGTGTTTGTAGGCGTTTTGTGCGGGCGTGAACTGGCCATTGCCTCGGCGAACCCGAAGTACAAACTGGGCTATGTGTTTCCGCTGGTGGGAAAAGACTTCTTGAAAATGATGATCGGCCTTGCCGTATCCGTCGCGATTGTATTGGCAATTCATTACGATTGGTCACAGGTTTTCGGCGGTAGGTAAGTATTGCCGCCTTTTGTGGGTCAAGCTCATGAAAAATGTATAAGATTTTGAGGAGAACGCCATGCCACAACTTATGGTCTACGGTATCAAAAATTGCGACACGATGAAAAAAACCTTTGTCTGGCTGGACAAGCACAAGGTTGACTATGCGTTTCACGATTACAAAAAATCTGGCGCCGATAAGTCTGTATTGCAAGCGGCGATCCAACAACACGGTTGGGAAGATGTGCTTAACCGCAAGGGCACAACATGGCGTAAACTGCCAGAAGACGTGCGAAACGGCATGACCACCGCCAAAGCATTGAAAATTGCGCAAGAAAATCCGTCAATGATTAAGCGGCCCTTGGTCGTGCAAGGCGATGATATTCTGTTGGGCTTTGACGAGGCCGTATTCAAAAAATCTTTTTTATAAGTCGTGTGATGCCGTCATGCGCGCGCCGCGCAGGCTAGCTGCGTATTTGCCCATGCCCGCGCACAATCCATTTGTAAGTCGTAAGTGCGTCAAGCGCCATGGGCCCGCGTGCATGCAGCTTTTGCGTGCTGATGCCAATTTCCGCCCCCATGCCAAATTGTCCGCCATCGGTAAATGCGGTGGAGGCATTGGCGTAAACGGCGGCAGCATCCACACGCGTCAGGAAAGCATCGGCGGTTGTTGTATCTTCGGTCACAATGGCTTCACTGTGGCGGGAGCTATAGGTTGCGATATGTGCAAGGGCCGCATCAAAACTATCCACTGTTTTGATGGACATTTTATAATCCAGAAACTCACGCCCGAAATCCTCTGTCTGCGCAAGCTGTAATAGTTCGGCAGGGTAGTGACCTTGCAAAACGGCATGGCTTTGCGCATCTGCAAAAATCTCAACGTTTTTCTCGGGCAATCCTGCAACCAGCGCGGGCAGGTCCGCCAAGCGGCTTTGGTGGATAATCAAGGTATCAAGCGCATTGCAAACGCTGACGCGCCGTGTTTTAGCATTGGTGATAATATCGCGGCCTTTTTGCGTATCGCCCTTTTCATCGAAATACGTATGTACAATACCGGCCCCTGTTTCGATGACGGGAATTTTGGCATTGTCGCGCACATAGTCAATCAGGCCCTGACTGCCGCGCGGGATGCAAATATCGACAAGCCCAACCGCATTGAGCAATACCTGCGTCGCTTCGCGTGGTGCAGGTAACAGGCAGGCAAGGGCTATGGGCAGATTATGGTCTTGCAGCGTTTGTTGAATCAGGTTTGCCAAGGCGCGGTTGCTGTCGTCTGCTTCCTTGCCGCCTTTTAAAACGCAGGCATTGCCTGCTTTGAAGCAGAGGGTGAAAACATCGACAGTTACATTCGGGCGGGATTCATAGATGACACCTACAACCCCCAGCGGCACTGAAATGCGCTCAATGTGTAAATCGTTGGGCAGAGTGCGGCTTTCCAGTATGCGGCCTGTGGGTATTTGCATGCCAGCCACCTTTTGAATATCGGCGGCAATCGCTGCAATACGTTCCGCATTCAACAACAAACGGTCATAGCGTGGGTCATCTGCCGGCATACGGGCGAGGTCTTGTTTGTTTGCGGCGATGATATGGTCTGTATTGGCGACCAAGCGCGTGGCGAGATCGTGCAATACGGCATTGCGCGCATCATCGCTGACGCTGGCCAGAAGCGGACTTGCCGCATGAGTTTCTTGTAAAAGGCTAAGAACATCTTGCATGGTTTTATTTAAGCCCCGGTATGAACGTGCAGGTGATCGTAATGGATAATTTCCGGCATACCCTTTTTACCGATACATTCGCGCAATTTATCCGCGCCGTAACGGGCAATACCGATGCCAATAATTTTCCCATCCGGTGCCAGAATATCAATCAGGTCACCTTTTTTGAAATTGCCGGCGCAATCTTCTAGCCCGACGGGCAGAATGCTCAAGATACGGTTATTATCGCGTAGCAGGTCCAGCAGCG
>JBGTNC010000105.1:0-5095 GCA_041743265.1 Alphaproteobacteria bacterium
GGTTTTTGGGGATGTTTTGGGGCATGGATGGCTTCCTTGTCTGCACTATCTTAATAGATATTGCAGATACGCGTGATGACAAACAGACTTATTCATGCCAAATTGGCGCAAAAAACAGGACTCGTATAAAAGCACCATGGCATCCACCCTTATTCTCAGTGTTCAAGACGGCAGTATTGCTTTCGGCGAAAAGGTTATTTTCGACGGGCTGACCTTCAATATTCATGAAGGCGATAAAATCTGTCTGGTCGGTAAAAACGGCACAGGCAAATCCACGCTCATGAATATCATCACGGATGAAAAAGACCTCGATAGCGGGGAGCGGTGGTTGCTGCACGGCACCACCATCGGCTATTTGCAGCAAGAAATTGTGCCCGTGCCGGGCCAGACGGTTTATGACTTTGTGTTCCAGCAATTGAAAAAATCGGGACAGGAAGAAGAAAACCTCTACAAGGTCGATATGGTGATCGAACCGCTGGAGTTAAAGCCTGATGATCGCATGGATAGATTATCCGGCGGGCAGTTGCGCCGCGCAGCACTGGCGCGCGCACTGGTGGAAGAGCCTGATATTTTGCTGCTGGATGAACCGACGAACCATCTGGACCTTGATATCATCGAATGGCTGGAGCGGTATTTGAAAAACTATCGCGGCGCAGTTTTGTGCGTCAGCCACGATAAAACCTTTTTGGCCAATACATCCGATAAAATTTTCTGGCTGGATCGCGGGCGCATGCGCGTCTGCCCCAAGGGCTTCGGGCATTTTGATGAATGGTCCACCTTGCTGCTGGAACAAGAAGAGCGGGAGCTGAAAAACCGCACCAAACTGGTAGAGCAGGAAGTAGAATGGGCCAGCCGTGGCGTGAAGGCGCGGCGCAAGCGCAACCAGCGCCGCCTGCAAACCATGCATGAAGAACGCAGCCGTTTGAAGCAAGACCAAAGTGCCTTCCGCCGCATGATGGCCCGCGTGCAAGTGGGCGAGATGGACAGCGGTGAGCCGGGGTCCCGCGTGATTGCCGAGTTTTTCAAGGTGGATAAAAAATTCACCAATGAGGAAGGCCGTGAAGTCAGCATCCTCAACAAATTCAGTCTGCGCATGATGCGCGGCGACCGCATTGGTATTCTGGGCCGCAACGGTTCCGGCAAAACCACGTTTTTAAAAATGCTCATCGGCGAACAAAAGCCGGATATGGGCAAAGTGAAACTGGCGCGGGATCTGGAGTTTACTTACTTCGACCAGAAACGCCGCGATTTATCGCCGGATCATACTGTGCAATATACGCTCTGCCCCAGCGGCGGGGATCATATCAGCGTCATGGGTAAATCCCGCCATGTCTGCGGGTATTTGAAAGACTTTTTGTTTGATCCGTCCATGGTGCATCAGCGCGTGGGCACGTTGTCGGGCGGGCAGAAAAACCGCCTGTTGCTGGCCAAAGTACTGGCAGACCCCAAGGGGCTGCTGATACTGGATGAGCCGACGAATGATCTGGATATGGATACGCTGGACCGTCTGGAAGAAATTCTGTCGCACTACACAGGTACTTTGATTGTCGTCAGTCATGACCGTGACTTTCTGGATCAAACCGTCAGCAAAATTCTGGCCTTTGAAGGCGATGCGGCAGTTGAAGCCTGCATCGGCGGCTATACGGATTATCTGGCTGTGCGCGAGCGCAGACGCTTAGAGCGTGAAGCCCGCGCCAAACGCGGCGGCTATGATGATGATTACGATGAAGACATCGAGGACGGTGATACCGTCGTCAAAAAAATGCCCGCCAAAAAACCGGCCATCGCACAACCGCCCAAACAGGCAAAGAAGCTGACGTATAAATTGCAGTACGAGTTGGATAACCTGCCCGAGAAAATTGCAGCGCTTGAAAAAGAGCTGGCAGAGCTGGAAGCCGTGCTGGATGACGCGACCTTATATGAGCGTGATCGCGAGCAGTTTGAAACGGCATCCAAGCGGCTGGTACTCGCGCGTGCAGATTTGGCCACGGCAGAGCATCGCTGGCTGGAACTCGAAGACATGCGCCAAGCTGTGGAAAACTAAAGAATCGCCTGATTCTCTGCGGTCTAACGGGGGGTGCCCTGTGGATAACTTGGTGAAAAAGGCCGTTTTAAGGGCTTTTTTTCGGGTTTAGGACAAAAAAACTGCGAAAAACCCACTAAAACAGGCTTTAAACGCAAATTCCTGTTGGCGGTACCAAGTGAATCTGTCATGAATTAATAGTCACCGCGCGCGAGGGGATGATGAAGGGGGAGTGCCGTATTTAAAGGCTTTCCGTGCATTTTCCGCGCCGGTCGTTCAACCCAACGAAGTGAGTTTTATCATGGCTAAAGCAACACAACCCACCGTTACTATGAAGCACATTGCATCCGACATCGCTGAAAAGCATGAGATGACCAAAAAATCTGTCAACCTGATCATGGAAGACCTGATTGCTGCTCTCGTGAAAAACCTGAAAAAAGGTAACCGCGTTCGTCTGGCTGGCCTGGGCATCCTGCAAGTGCGCAAACGCGCTGCTCGCATGGGTCGCAACCCTGCAACTGGCGAAACCATCAAAATCCCAGCGAAAAAGAAAATTGCTTTCCGCGCTGCGAAAGAACTGAAAGAAGCCGTTGGCAAATAATTTGACGGCCGCCCGCAGCATTACGCCGGGCAGCTGAAAAATACAGAAAAACCCGCTCTGGTAACAGGGCGGGTTTTTCTGTATCCGGTTTTGGTATAGGCTCTGGCTCTATTTGAAGGAAACAACATGAATAATTACGAACGCAAGGTACGCGACTTTCATCTGGCTTTTGATATCGGCGTGGATTTTCCGCTGACGGCCGATCTTTTGGCCTTTCGCAAAAAGCTGATCGAGGAAGAAGTGCAAGAGCTATACGCCGAGATTGATCGCGGCATGGCTGAATATGCGGCATCGGGCAAAGTGTCGCAAAAGACGCTGGCAGATATGATGAAAGAAATGGCAGATGTGCAATATATCCTGAGCGGTATGGCGGTCACCTTTGGGATGCCTGTTGATGCCGTGTTTGACCGCGTGCATGACAGCAATATGTCGAAGCTGGGCCATGACGGCAAACCCGTGCGCCGCGAAGACGGCAAGGTCATGAAAGGCCCGAATTATCATCCGCCCGTGCTGGATGATCTGGCGGAGGCTATTCCTGTGGTGGAAGCAGCGGCCTGAGGGGCAAAAAAACGCTATTGACATAACTATCTGACTGTCATAATCTTTGGCCCGCAGACATTTTTCTGCAGCCAGATACATATGGCACGGTGATTTCATGTCCAAACCTTTTTTAAGCTCTCTCAAGGCCGCATTCTCGGCAGCATTACTGGCGGGCGTGGCCTTGCCCATGCAGGCCCTCGCGCAAGACACGGCGCAAGACAATGCGCCGGCATCTGTGCCGACCAGCCCCACCGAAAGCCAGACAGCGCCCGATCGTCGTGGGCAAGATGAAAAAACAGATGATTTCTTTGCGCAGAAATTCAAAGTCTACGCCACGAAAGAAAGCATCTTTATCGGCCAGCCGCAGCGGCATGACTTTCCCCTGATTAATCTGCCCGAAAATGGTGCCGTGACAATCACGCACCAGTATCTGGATATTCGCCCGTTGAAAAAAGAATGGTATGGCCGCGCTACAGGCGTTGGTTACGGCATTGATCTGGATATCGGCAACGGTGTGCAGATCGGCAATGCCGAATGGTTTCTGCGCAGTGGCCTTTATATCGGCAATTTCGAAAGCCCTGATCGCGCAACGCGCCGCGATAATAACGTCCTCAACGCCAGTCTTGAAGGCTCGCGCGATGTGACGATTGGCAAAACCCCTGCCAACCTGATTGTGGGCCTGTCTTTCAACCGCGTGACGGGGCCGGATATTGATCGTCCGGGATCCAACGCGCAAATTTATCAGCAACTGGATTTCCCCGCCTTGTTTAACGCAGGTACGGCGGGCGGTAAATCAGGTCTGGGTCGCTTCTCTGGCACTGTCCGCACCTATGCGGGCAATCGCTCCCAAGGGGCTGAAATCGGCATCTACGTGAATGATTTCAGCAACGATGGCTACGGCGTGAATTACAGCATCGGGCCGGAAGTCGGTTACGACACAGAAAAAGGTGCGTCCGTGAGCATCCGTTTCAGGATTGCGCCGAAAAATCTGTTTTAAACAGCGCCTTTTTTTTAAAGTTTGGGTGCGTTCTTGCCTGCGGCGTTTTTAGCCGTGGCTTTTTTGGCTGCCTGTGCAATCGGGTCTAGATCATTATTGTTTGCGGGCGGGTTCTCGGCACCTTTGAGCGGCAGCTTGAGGAATTCTTCTTCCTTACGGCGGCGCATCCAGAACGGCAGGATCAGCAGGGTGCCCAAGAGACCGCCAGCAAGCCCGCCTGCGGCTTCGGCATCGTTATGCATCACTTGTGCATCCGCCATCATATTGCCGATATCTTTAGAGCGCTGGGCATCGCTTACTTCATCATCATCATCCCCGAAAAAGAAACTGAAGGCATCGACAACCTGTGCTTCTTGCCAGTACATGCTGCCCAGATTGTAATTGCCGGTGATGGATGACACATCCATGCCAATGCGGGTGTTATAATCGGTCAGCAGCTGGTTATAATTTTTCTCGGATAAATGATCCGACAGACGCAGGTCGTTGATGAAATCAACAGCGGCGGCATGGCGCGACTGCATTTCTGTCGTGGCGACCATACGGTCGATACGGGTGGTGAAGGCATCAATGGTGGTTTGCTGCATGGGGTCTGCAATGGCCCCTGCGGGCATCTCGCCCCGGAAGAATTGCGCCTCGGTCATATCTTCGGGCAATTGTTGCAACGTAAAGCTGCTGACTTGGGGCAGGGCCTGATCAACAATGACGTCCTGACCAATATAGGCACCACCCGCCGCGCCAAAAGCCAAAGTGGCGGAGGCCAGCAGGATGCGGGTTTTTTTACCCATGTCGCGGGCCTTGTCATTAAAAAATTTGCGGATCGACATGATCAACGTCTCCTGAATAAAAAACAGGCGTGTACAAGGCAGCGTCATCCGCTGCAAAGCCTGTATGCGTTATGTATAAAATTTGGGGCATTCTAGGCGCAGGGGGTGGG
>JBGTNC010000106.1:0-6328 GCA_041743265.1 Alphaproteobacteria bacterium
ACCGCTCACCGTGCCGCAGGTGGAAGCTCTGCGTGATGCCTATCAACAAAAATTTACAGCACACCGCGAAGCCTTGGTGCAAACGGCCGAGAGTTTTGGCTGGCATTTCTTTTCAGTCTCGACAGATGAAAAGCCAGAATCAGCGCTGACACGCCTTTATCACCTTTTGTCGGCGAAGGGATAAGGCATGTTTTCTCTGGCTGGTATTACATTCCTTTTTCCATTTCTGCTGGGGGCTCTGGTATTAATCCCTGTGCTGTGGTGGTTGTTGCGTGTGATGCCGCCTAAGCCGCGCGCGGTTAAATTCCCTGCGTTCTTTTTGCTCAAAGATTTAAAGACAGATATTAAAACAGCCGCCCGCACGCCTTGGTGGCTGTTGCTTTTGCGTTCGCTCATCGTTTTGTTCTTGATTTTGGCCTTGGCGGAACCCGTCTTGCGTTTGACGGATGGTTTGCCGGGCCGTTATGGCTCTGTCTTGGTGGTGATTGATAACGGCTGGGCATCTGCCGCGCATTGGGATGACCGCATGGCAAAGGTCAAAGAATACCTGCCGCAAATCAAACGCAGCCAGCGCAGCATTGTTTTTCTGCCGACAGCCGCCAGCGTGCAAGACGGTAAAGTAAAAAGCCACGGGCCGATGGATATTACAGAGGCTGAAAAACTCCTGACACAGCTAAAACCGCAGCCGTGGAAAACCGACCATGCCACAGCCACAAAGCTGGTGCTGGAATTGCAGGATAAATACGCTTTCAGCCGCAGCGTCTTTTTAAGTGACGGAACGACGACGATCAGCAAAGACAGTGATGTGCTGATTGGCAACCTGATGCGCGGCGGCGGCCTGACCTTGCTGCGCGATGACGAAGTGAATACGCCCTATATTCTGCGGCGGGAAGAGGGCGAGCTTGGCGCCTTGTCCTTCACGCTGGAGCGTTTGGTGCCGCGTGGCATGGAAGAAAAACTGGCGCTGATCGCCTATGGTGCTGACGGCAATGTGCTGGATGAACTGGCAGTGTCTTTCCCGGGTGGCGATAAAAAAGTATCCATCACGTGGGATGTTTTAAGTGCCTTGCGTAACCGCGTGGCGCGCGTGGCACTGCGGCAATTGCCTATGGCCTCTGCCGTCTTCATGACAGATTCACAATGGCAACAGCACCCCGTGGGGATTGTTGCGGATTCGGCCAAGAAAAACCAAGAAGGTTTTCTGAACGAAATTTATTACCTGAAACGCGCTTTGGAAGCAGGCGGTATTCCCGCCATTGATACGGTGGATACGTTAACGACAGAACCCCTTTCTGCCATTGTCTGGCCGGATAGTGTTGCCTTGACGGCGGTCGAGCGTGTCAGCCTTTTGGAATGGGTGAAGGCTGGCGGCTTTTTGATCCGCTTCGCAGGGCCTAATCTTGCGGGCAATCCGGATGATCCGCTTTTGCCTGTGCCGCTGCGCTATGGCCAGCGTGCCATGCAGGGCGCAATGACATGGGAGAAGCCTGTCGGTCTTGGCGATATAGCAGATCATAGCCCGCTGTTAGGGTTGGATGTGCCGGAAGATGTCACGGTCACGCGGCAGGTTTTGGCAAGCCCGACACCGGAAGTATTCGAAAAAACATGGCTGCAATTATCAGATGGCACACCGCTGTTAACGGGTAGCCGGTTGGAACAGGGCAGCGTTGTGCTGATACATACAACAGCGGGGCCTGATTGGTCCAATTTCTGTTATTCCGGTTTGTATGTTGAATCTTTGCAGCGGTTAATCTCGCTCAGCACGGGCGCTGCGGATTATAAGGGCGAAAACATTCTGGCGCCTATGATGGTGCTGGATGGTTTTGGCAGGCCTTATCCGCCAGATAACCGCAGTTTTGTGCGCCCCGTTGATCCGCGCCAGAAATTTGTACCATCGCCCGAAACGCCGCCTGGTTTATATGGCGTTGAAAGCCAGTATAAGGTTTTCAATTTGGGGAACGCGCTGCCTGCCATGCAAAAACTTGGCGATGTGCCCATGCAGGTGCAAGACGAAACCTATGCGCAGGCAGGCGAGCGCAGCATGAAGCCGGAATTTTTTAAATGGGCTTTGTGGCTTTTGCTCGCGGATACGATTGTCACGCTTTTCCTGCGCGGTGTTTTGGCGCTGCCGTCACGCTATGCTGCATCGGTGCTTTTTTGCGCTGTTTTGATAATGGGTGCAGCGCCGTTGCACGCAGAAGTACCGGATGAAGCGGATTTGATGGCGGGTATATATCTGGCCTATATCGAAACCGGTGATCAGGACACAGACCGCATCAGTTTTAACGGTTTGAACGGTTTGAAAGATACGGTGAATGCCCGCACCAATATTAATATCAAAGGCGTGCGTGGCGTCGATCCGTCACGGGATAACCTGTATTTTTATCCGTTCTTGTACTGGCCGATGACAGATGCGCAAACGGCTTTGCCTGCAAGTGCGGCGCGTAATTTGCAAAGCTATATGGCCGAAGGTGGCATGATTGTGATTGATACGCGTGACCAGCAATTTGCACCGGCTGGCGGCAGCAGCGCATCCATATCCACCATCGGCACCAGACAGCTGCGTAAACTGACAGAGAATATGCGCATCGCAGAACTGATGCCCGTTGAGAGCGGCCATATTCTGGGCAAAAGTTTTTATTTGCTGGATGAATTTCCGGGCAAGTACAGCGGCGGCAAACTCTGGGTCGAAAAAGAACCTAGCCCCAGCCATGATGGCGTGACAGCGGTTGTGATTGGCGGCAATGACTGGGCAGCGGCTTGGTCGGCCGATTTTGGCGACAAATCCCGCTTTAACCAGACCTCCAGCGGCCCGCGCCAACGTGAACTGGCCTTGCGCTTTGGCGTGAACCTGATCATGACAGCGCTTGCGGGAAATTACAAAGCAGACCAGATCCATGTGCCGTATATTCTGCAAAGGATCAACAAATGATGACATCCTTTCAGTGGTTTCCGTTTCTGGCGGATTTTTATTACATCGCACTTGTGGTGCTGGCTGTTCTGACGATTGCATTGGCGCTTTGGAAAAAAATGCCGGATACGGCGTGGCGCGGTGCTTTTTTACTGTTGCTGGTTTTCTTGCTGCTCAATCCCGTTGTCATGGAAGAAGAGCGCAGTGCGCTGCCAGATAAACTGGTGATTGTGGTCGATGAATCTGCCAGCCAGCGCATTGGCGGGCGCGACCGCGTGGCGGAGCAGGTGGTGGATAGCCTGAAGCAAAAAGCCGAAAAAATTCCAGGTCTGGAAACAATCGTGATGCGCTCCAGTGCGACGAGCCGTGCGGGCAAGGGCGACGGGACTTACCTGTTTAGTTACCTGCGCGACAATATGATGGGCCTGCCGCTATCGCAGATTGCAGGGACGGTACTGGTAACAGACGGCCAAGTGCATGATGTACCATCAGAGGCCGGCGCGCTTGCGCGTCTGGCCCCCTTTCATACGGTGCTGACAGGAAAAAAAGACGAATTTGACCGCAAGGTGACGATTGTCGCCGCCCCCAAATACGGCGTTTTGGACGAAGATATCCGCATCAGCGTGCGCGTGGATGAATTTGGCCGTACAGACCGCAGTCTGATTGGGCTGGGTATTTATCAAGATGGTAAGCTACAAGAAACCGTTTCTGTTTTGCCGGGCGAAACGCGTGATTTTGGATTTAAGGTCAAACATCCGGGCCAGAATATTTTCGAATTCAAAATCCCGGAAGATAAAGACGAACTGACGGTCAATAACAACAACGCCCCCGTGATTGTAAACGGTATTCGTGACCGTTTGCGTGTGTTGCTGGTATCAGATGCGCCACATATGGGGGAGCGCGCGTGGCGCAACTTGTTGAAGTCCGACCCCGCCATTGATCTGGTGCATTTCACGATTTTGCGTCCCCCTACAGCCGTAGACCCCACGCCACCACATGAAATGTCCCTGATTGCGTTTCCGGTGGAAGAATTGTTCAATCGGCGCTTGCGCGATTTTGATCTGATTATTTTTGATAGGTACCAGCAGTACGGTCTTTTGTTACCGCATTATTTTGCGAATATTGCCGCGTTCATTATAGACGGCGGTGCGTTCCTGATGGCAATGGGGACGGATGAAAATGATATGACCTTGTTCAGAAGCCCGCTTGGCAGAATGCTGCCTACCCAACCACGCGGGCAAACGCAGGCGAATGTGATTAAAAAGGCCTTTTCGCCCACTTTGACGGAGGCAGGTCAAAAACATCCAGTGACGGCGGATCTGCTCAAACAACAGAAAAAAGCCCCGTGGGGCGAGTGGTTTACCGCTGTTGATGTAGAAAAAGATCGCGGCACAATGTTGATGACCGCCGCCGATAACCATCCGCTTCTGGTGCTGGATGAAGTGGGTGAGGGCCGCGTGGCGGTGCTGGCAAGTGATAATATCTGGCTCTGGGCCAAGGGCCAAAAAACAGCGGGGCCTTATAACGAATTGCTGCGCAACTTGGCGCATTGGCTGATGAAAGAGCCGGAGCTGGAAGAAGATTATATCAAGGCCGAGGCATCGGGCTATACCATCACCGTCAGCCAGCGCGATATTGGGCCGGATGTCAAAACGGTACAGATGACAACACCGTCCGGCGAAACTTCGGACGTGACCCTGATCACAGAAGCAGATGGCTGGATGACAGCTACGCGCAATGTGGAGCAGAACGGCATTTACCGTTTCAGCAACAGCAAGCGCGAAGCCTTTGTGGTGGTGGGCACAGCACAGAACGAAGAATTTACCGATGTGCATACCACTGAAGATAAGCTGCTGCCACTGGTCGCCGAGACGGGCGGCAGCATGATCTGGTTTGCCGAGACGCCTGATATTGACCTGCGCATGGTCAGCCGTCACACCAGCCGGGCAGGCGGCAAGGACTGGATCGGCGTGAGTCGTAACGATGCTTATACAGTTGATAGCGTCAGCAGTGCCGCATTATTGCCCAACTGGTTGTTTTTACTGATTCTGATGGCTGGAATCATCGGTGTTTGGTGGCGTGAAAGTGGAATAAAGTAGTTTAATATCAATGGCTTATAAAATACTTAGGAAAAGCCGTTTGACTTCAATGCCTTCGACTTACTACAATGACGAACAACGTCACACAAACTGACTTGCAGGGAATTTAAGATCATGAGCATGAAAGCGAAACTCGGCCAACAGTCCAAGACTCCTTTCGTTCCTGGCGCGCCTGCAAAACAGCCGACGACGCCATCTGGTCCTGCTGCTCCGACCAAGTAATCGCGTCAGCGTCTTTCTGATATTTTTATGAGACTTCCTTGCGCTGTGTAAACAGCGCTGAAGCCTCTTGTATATCGTGGCAATAGGTTACCATCGCGCCGTTGAAGCCCACCATTTGCAAGACGGATGAAGGTTGCCCACGGGCCGCAGCAAATACAATGCGCCCGTTATTTTTATGGGCCTGTTTGAGCAGGCTGACAAAAAGCCCGACACCGTGGCTATCCAAAAACCCAACCTCTCTGAGATCAACCACGATATTGCGGACATCTTCCGATAACTGTGTTTGCAACACGGGCCGGATTTGCGCAACGGTCGATGCATCGATAAACCCGTAAAAACGCACCAGCGTATAGGGGCCTTGCTGTTGTACTTCGAAAAGACTGCGGGGATTATTCATGGCGTACCTCCAAATTCTGCGATCACGAGTGTGGCGTCATCCGCGGGGCGCGCATGACTTTGGCTTTTGTTTTCAAATATCCGCCATATATCTTTGGCACTGGCCGCCAAAGGCAGGGCAGGGCGGGATTGAAGCATGTCGATCAAATCTGCCCGGCGATATCCTTCCGGATCAAACACATCAAAAAATCCATCTGTGGCGAAAAGAACTCTATCGCCCGTCTTTGCCTGTAGCGTGAGCTGTTGATAGCCGCCCATGCCTGCCATACCAGGCAGTGGCCCTGCGACATCCAGCGTTCTGACCGCGCCATCCGCCGCCAGAAAGATAGGTGCGGGGTGACCAGCGCTTGCGATATCGGCGCGGCCGTCTTGAAACAACCGAAAGCTTTGGCAGGTCATGAGCGTGCCATCTAGGAAATCATCATCGGCCACGGCATCGGACAGGCAGCATAAAAAATCTCCTGCATCTGTTGCCTGTCTTGCGCTCATGCGAAACAGGCTGCGTAAATATCCGGCATAGGCATAGGCAAAGAATTTTGCCGTGGCCCCATGCCCCATCACATCGGCCAGGACGGCGAGCAAATGATCGGCTTCTTGATGATGCAACGTAAAATCACCACCGCCCACATCGGCCATGCGGTTGAGGGTAACAATCTGCCAGCCTGCCACATGGTCTGGTAATGCAGGGCGTAGCAGGTTG
>JBGTNC010000107.1:0-6608 GCA_041743265.1 Alphaproteobacteria bacterium
TTTGGCGCAACCGGAAACGTGGTGATGGTTTTGAACGGGGAACTTCCCAAAGACCGCCCCATCCATTTCCGCATCGGCGCCAATACGATTGATATTCTGAGTGAAGATGCATTGGTTTATTCCGAGGAAGGTCTCAGCCCGCATGCCTGCCAACGCCTGAAAAAACTGAACGAGATTGGTCTTTTGGAGGTTCTGGATACACTAAACCCGCCAAAACACCTGACGAATGTCGCTTATCAATACGGTACTTAAAACGATATATAAATAAGGTGTCGCAAAGACATCACGAGGAAGCACAGACGATATACGAGCCATACAGGGGAGTGAATATATATGGTAACGGACGCAACACCAGGACAATCAGCCGCTAGTTTTTTGGGTGGAACAGGCGATGTCTTTATCGGCCGCGATAGCGATCTGCGGGGCACATTGCCAATGATAGGCATTACCGCCGTCAAGATGGACATGTTCGACGGGCCGAACCGTGACCCGATGAAGCCGGGCATGGCGATCGATGATATCTTTGGAGCACAAAAAGTTACTGTTATTGCAAAGCCATCCAGCGGTTTGTTAAACCTGTTTGACAGTATGCTGGATATCGACCAGAAAAAAGAAACAACGCCTGGGCAAACGAACAAAGGCCCAATCCAAACAATGCAGGCGGCAAAGCCGGATGCGCCAAAAAACTAAAGTAACAGATTAAGAATCTAGATCGATTTCCGCTGCGGCGCTGAGAATTTTCTCGGCGCCGCGCGTGTATGTGCCATCTTTTTCATGCACAACGAGGCCGGATTTTAAAACGGCCGCGGCATAGCGCTCTTTACGGGCGCGCACAATCACGCGGCGGGCATTTTCACCTACATGCGGGTACAGCGGATAAATGACCAAACTGCCAAACCAGCGGCGGGCTGTCAGGGCCGTAATCACATCATCCAACCGGTCTGCGCGGTGGATGAGGGTGAGGAAGCCACCTTGTTTCAGCTTGCGGTGCGCGTATTTGACCCAATCCGTCAGCGTCGCGCCCGAAGCATCTTCACCGTGGGAGAAGGCTTTGATCTTCTTGGGCGACGGCATATGCGTGCCGGCCTCTTGATACGGCGGGTTCATCATAACGCTATGGAAGCCATTATCCGGTACATGCTTGTCGGTCAGCACGGTGCCTTGAAAAAAGCGGCAGCGATCTGTCATGTCATTCAGGTGCGCATTTTGATGCGCTAAATCCACCAATTCCTGCTGAATATCAATTCCAGTCAATTGGATATTTTTGTTTTTTAAAGCGACACATAAACCAGCAGAGCCCACGCCACAGCCGATATCCAAGACCAATTGGCGGTCTTTAACCGGTACGGCGGCCGCCAGAAAAACCGTATCAATCGCGGCATGAAAGCCGACTTTCGGCTGTAATAATTTAAGCTTGCCGCGCAGGAGCGTGTTTTCGACAACTTCGCCCACTTCATTGTCATATTGAATAGCGACGGGTTTAGCGGTCTTCTTTTTCACAGGCGTTTTTCGCGCCAGCGCTTTTTTGACAGCGGAGCTGGGGGCGGGTTTCTTTGTCATGGGCTTGGCTTTAATTCCAATTCGGTCAAAATGGTGCAGGCATTTGCGTAGTCGTCATCATCCAATAGCATAATGCGACACGTGCCGAACATGCCACCAAATGTCTGGCTGGTCATTTCATCGAGCGTTGTGATGGGAATACCTTCACTCTGGAAAACGGATTTCAAGAACGCGATTTCGCCCATGTTTGAAGTACGGTAAATTTCTTTCATGTAAAACTTTGCCAGTTTTTGCTATATAAATGCCAGTATAAATATAAGGACATAGAGCCGAATGACGCTGTCTAGACCACTTCCAGACAAAACACAACAGCAACCACCTGTGGCTGGCCTGCGCGTCAACCCGTTGGAGCAACTGGCAGACTACCTGAAAAGCGATATGGATGCCGTGAATGTGCTGATCATGGACCGGATGCAGTCGGATATTCCGCTGATCCCGCAATTGGCCGGACATTTGATTGCGGGCGGCGGCAAGCGTATCCGTCCTTTGCTCACACTTGGTTCTGCGGCACTGTTTGGTTATGACGGTATTCGCCAGCACAAACTGGCGGCCTGTGTCGAATTCATCCATACCGCCACCTTGTTGCACGATGATGTGGTGGACGAAAGCAACCAGCGCCGTGGCAAAGCCTCGGCCAATGCCGTCTTTGGCAATGAAGCGGCCGTGCTTGTGGGTGATTTCCTGTTCAGCCGGTCTTTCCAACTGATGGTCGAAGACGGCTCCTTGGAAGTTCTGCGCATTCTCTCCAATGCCTCCGCCGTGATTGCGGAAGGCGAGGTGCTGCAGCTGACAACAGCCAATAACCTCGATACGACGGAAGAACAATATTTGCAGGTCATCGGCTCCAAAACCGCTGCCCTGTTTGCAGCCGCCTGTGAAGTGGGTGCGATTGTGGCGGATCGTCCTGCAAATGAATGTGCAGCACTGCGCGATTACGGCACCTGTCTGGGTGTTGCCTTCCAAATCTCGGACGATGTGTTGGATTACCGTGCATCGGAAGAGCGCCTTGGCAAATCCGTCGGCGATGATTTCCGTGAAGGAAAGATGACCCTGCCTGTACTGAAGGCACTGGCCAAAGCAACGCCTGCCGAAAAAACATTCTGGCAGCGCACGATGGCTGATCTTGAGCAGACCGAAGATGATTTAGCCGAAGCGCAAACGATTTTGAAAAAGTATAAAGCCCTGGATGCATCCTTGGCGCAGGCGCGCGACTATGCCGCCAAAGGCCGCAAAGAGCTTGAGAAATTACCCAATCACCCGTTGCGGCAAAACATGGCAGAACTGATTGATTTTGCAGTAGAGCGCGATTACTAGGCGCGCCATTTACGCAAAAACCCCCTTGCACAGCAAACATAAATATGCGAAATATGCCGCACTTTTTGTTCCCGCGTGTCGGAATGTAGCTCAGCCTGGTAGAGTGCTTGCTTCGGGAGCAAGAGGCCCGGGGTTCGAATCCCCGCATTCCGACCATTTTTTCATTTTATCGCGTTTATACGATCGGCAGTTCAAAAGCCTCCGCCCATATCTTATGGGGTACCTGCATCACATCTTCAGGGAAGGCTTGTTTCAACGCAGGCGTGAATTCCACATCAAAAGCATGCACCTGTGCAGGAGGCAAGCTGCCGCCAATACCGGCATAGGCACGCATGCGTCCGCGCCAGCCTTCATGCGTATACGGAACATTCTCGCGGTAAATGAAGCTATCTGTGGCATTAAAACTGCCCAAGGATAGTTGCCCGGGGCCTTGCGGATAAAACCCGAGTGGAAATTCGCCCTTCCAGCCCGGGTTATATTTCTCGCGGAGTTTCGCCATGACATCGACGGGGTTGCCGTCTTCGTGGATCCAATCAAAATAAGCAATGATGATTTTACCATTGGGTCGCAACAGCCGCTGTAACTCGGCCACGACCACGGGCGCATCAAACCAGTGCCAGCATTGCCCCGCACTGATAATGTCGAAAGATAGATCGGGCAGGGGGATTTTTTCGGCGGCGCTGACGATGTATTCAACATGCACACCGGATTTTTCATCCATATCTTTTGCCGCTGTAATCTGGTTTTCAGATGGATCCAGCCCTGTCACCGTAAACCCACGGCGGGCAAAGCCGCGGGCCAAAGTGCCCGTGCCGGTACCAATATCCAAAACATCTGTCGCCGCTTTCATCCAGCCCGTTTCGGCAAGCCTTGTAAAAAAGCTCTCCGGAAAGCCGGCGCGGTGGGCAGCGTAATCTTTTGACGTTTTGCCGAAATCGACATCTTTGATGGTCAAGGGGGACATTTAGGCTGCTTCCTCCATAAAGCTGCTGGCATGCTCCAGAATATCCAATACATCTTCAGACAAATTCAGGTGGCCGGATTTAATCATATCTTCCAATTGATCCGCGTTGGTGGCACTGGCGATAGGTGCTGTAATGCCGGGCCGTGTCATGAGCCAAGCCAAGGCGACTTGCGCCTGTGTGGCCGATGATTGCGCCGCCGCTGCATCCAAGGCGTTCAAGATACGAAAGCCACGTTCGTTGTAATAATTTTTAGCAACACTATCACCGCGCGTGCTTTTGCTGATATCCGCATCAGTGCGGTATTTGCCTGTCAAAAATCCACGGGCGAGGGAGTAATAGCTGATCACGCCAATGCCTTCTTTCAGGCAGATGGGCGCCAGTTCGGATTCAAACTGCTGGCGGTCATACAAGTTATATTCAGGCTGCAAGCTGTGATACATCGGCAGTTTCTTTTTCTTGGAGATATCAATCGCTGCCTGTAAACGCTTGCCGCTGAAATTGGATGCGCCAATGGCACGGATTTTTCCTTGCTCGATCAATTTTTGATACGCGCCCAATGTTTCTTCCATCGGCACTGTGTCATCATCTGTGTGTGATTGATAAAGATCAATGTAATCCGTTTGCAATCTTGTCAGCGACGCTTCGACAGATTCCATGATGTGTTTTTCGGACAATCCTTTTTTCTCGGGCGTCATGGCGAAGCCGACTTTTGTCGCAATCACCACTTTATCGCGCTTGCCGGATTGTTTGAACCATTCACCGATAATCGTTTCAGACTCGCCGCCAGCATTGCCGGGCTTCCAGACAGAATAAACATCTGCCGTATCAATGAAGTTGTACCCCGCATCCACAAAAGCATCGAGCAGGGGGAAGGACTGATCCTGATCAATCGTCCAACCGAAGACATTGCCGCCGAAACACAGGGGAGAAACCTCGATACCTGAATTACCCAAATGACGTTTTTGCATGGTGTGCTCCCTGTGCTGTGCTGTTTTTAAATTCTTGCTTAGTACTTTAGATGGATTCTTAAACGGAATAAACAAGCAGGACTAAAATAGTCCTCTTATTGCATTGATAATAAGAGATTATTTTTTGGTTTGACAAAGTTATGGCATGTACTAATATGTTTGCGAATGAGAATGATTTGCATTTAAACGAGAAACGGGTATAACCGTTGCAAATCAGGTTATACTAACCACCACCAACAAGAGGGATTATATAGAGATGTTGTCGGCATTGAAAAATGAGGCGGTATCAGCCATTCGTCAGAGCTATCGTGTGCTGACGGAAGAGCAAAACCTTTCCCCTGAAAATAGCCGCGTGACAGATTGCCTGACAAATCTGGTGCGCACCCTCACGCGTTGTCAGTCGCCGGAACTCAGCCGCTTTTTGCTCAACACGCCAGAGCTTGCGACCGAGCGCGAATTTCTGCCCGTCCTTTGCGGGCAGGCGGAATGCGAAATGGAAAAATACTGGGCGCGTCAGCTGATCAGCCGCCCTGTCTGCGATCTGGCAGAATTCTGGTACTTCCCTGAATATACCGAACTTTGCAGCGCCGAACTGGAATTGTTCAAAACACGCAAATTCGACCGCATTAGTTTTCTGGGGGCAGGCGCATTGCCCTTGACCGCGTTTTTACTGGCGCGCCATTGCCCCGACAGCATCATCGCTTGTGTTGATTACGATACCGAAGCCTGTGATCTATCCGATAAACTCAGCCGCAAGCTGGGCCTTGGCCAGCAGGTAGACATTGCCTGCATGGACGCGTTGAAATATATCCCGGCACAAAACGAGCTGGTCATTTGCGCCAGTTTGTTGCAGGGCAGGGAGCAGATTTACAAAAACCTGCACGACCACAACGGTGCCTTGATTGTGCGTGATTCAGAAGGGCCTTACCAATATCTTTACAAGGCCGCTGAATTGCCCATGCCACGCTTCCGTGAAGTATCAAAAACAACAATCAACGCAAAGCGCATCAACACCAGCCGCTATTTTGAACGCAATATGGATGTTTTGGCTCATGCCGCATAAAAAAGATAAAAATGCGCAAAAGGTAATTGCCGATAAAACGATCAAACTCGCACAAGCACTGGTGCGCGTGCCAAGCATCACGGCTGTAGACCCGAACGACAAACCAGCATCCGCCAAAAGCATTGACCTAATGGTCGAAGCCGCGAAAAAATCCGGTGCCAAAATTGTACGATCCGAGTCCAGTGGCGGCCATGCCAAGTGGGATTATCCAGTCGAGAATCTTTATCTTGAATGGAATATCGGTGATGCAA
The DNA here is from genome assembly GCA_041743265.1 of Alphaproteobacteria bacterium. Taxonomy (GTDB): domain Bacteria; phylum Pseudomonadota; class Alphaproteobacteria; order Micavibrionales; family UBA2020; genus UBA2020. The sequence goes on from JBGTNC010000107.1 coordinate 6,122, forward strand.
CGGCACCTGAAAAACATATTTGCTACATCGGCCATCTGGATGTTGTACCGCCGGGCGATAAAGACAAATGGACAGCCGACCCGTTCAGCGGTGATATTCGTGAAGGCTATCTTTACGGCCGTGGCGTGACAGATATGAAAGGCAGCGTGGCTGCATTTATGACCGCCGTTGAAGATTCAATTGATGACCTGAAAAAACAGGGCCGCAACATTCGTATCAGCATGATCCTGACAACGGATGAAGAATGGGCCGCTGTGAACGGTACCAAGAAAGTACTGGAACAGTTAAAAGCCGATGGCAATGCGCCGGATGCTTTTATTGTGGGTGAACCCAGCTCGCAAGACGCACTGGGCAGCCATATCAAAATCGGTCGTCGTGGCAGCCTGGTCGGCACATTTAATGTCGCTGGCGTGCAAGGCCATGCGGCTTATCAAGAATTGTTTGAGAATCCCAACCGTGCTTTGTCACTTGCCATGGCGATTTTATC
>JBGTNC010000108.1:0-15825 GCA_041743265.1 Alphaproteobacteria bacterium
CCTGAAGCATATCCAACGGGATATTTCTTTTATCGTGGAAAATCAAAAGAGTATTTGATTTCTTTTGACATATTGCCTGAATCGCCCTATTGTTAACACATTGTTAACCAATTCAGAATTCATAGGGGCTTTTCATGGCAAACGATAATACACCACCAAAAGGCAAAAAGTTTTTCAGCAGTGCAACGCTGAAGTCATCGTTTCAAGGCGTGACGGGCGGTATTTATGGTGCTATCGGCGAAGATCCGAACATGGGCATTCAGGCAGCAGGTTATATTTTTGACCGCGCCGAACAGACAACAAATGCAGCTGTGAAAAAAGTGAAAAAGGCTTTTGGCAGCTAATACGTATTAAAAACTTCGTTAGAAAAAAGACCGGCTGTAGAAGACAACCGGTCTTTTTTTATGTTGTTCGAAGAAGACAGCAATCAGCGAATATCGAGCAAGTGGGCAACGCCGCGTTTCTCAAGAAAGTCGCGTGCTTGGATATGTGCGTTCTCACGTTCGCGGCGTGACATATTGGTCAGGATACTTTCGCGATCTTGCCGTGCTTGTACTTTTTCAGGCCCATCGGGATAATAGATGATGGCAATGCTGATCCATTTCAGTGCTTGTACAGGGTCTTTGTTTACAGCCTCGCCCAGGAAATACATGATGCCTAAATGGTGCTGTGCCAAAGGTCTATCGGATTCAGCGGCTTTAGAGAGTAGTTTAAACGCGCGTTGAGCGTGCTTTTCGACGCCGCCCTGACCCATGCGGTAAATAACGCCCAACAATTCTTCCGCGCCATGGTGACCGTTGGAGGCAAGCGCTTCAAGACTTGTAATGATGTCTTGGATTTCACCGGTTTTGTATTTCTTCAAAGCGTTTTCGTAGTTATAGGCAATTTTGATTTTTCCATCGGCTGTTGTTAAGCCGGTATTTTCTTCGGAACTAGCAACCGCGTCTTCTTTGCGCTCTTCTTCGGTGAGCATCATGCCTTTGGGGATGTTGTCGTATTCATCCAGCGGCGGCAATGTGTCATCGCCGCGTTTGATTTCGAAAACGTCGTTTGATTGTGCCAAGGCTGGCTGTACAGGTGTTGCGGCCAGTGCCGTCAGGACCACCGCAAACAAAGCCGGAAAACGAATATGTGACAACATACGGGTCACCCTTTCAGTTGAAGACATGCTTCTTATAAGTATAAACCGCTTTGTCCCAAGGACCAAAAAAACTTGCCGTTCTTTGGCGCGGTTGCTCGAAGTTAGAGATTAAGACAAAGGCTTTTGCAGGACAAGAGCGCGCCATTCACCGAGGGCAATACTGTCGACGGGGATAAGCCCAGCGGTGGTATGGGCCTCGGTCACGTCATTTTCTTGGCGGCCCAAAAGACCTGATAATACACAATAACCGCCGGGTTTGAGGCCATGGGCCAGATCTGACGCCATATCGACCAAGGGGCCGGCCAGTATATTGGCGGCAATCAGGTCATAGGGGCCGTTTTCCTTAGCCAAAGGGGCGGCATAGCCATCTCCGGCTTGGGCCGTGATTTGTGCGCCGGCGGTGTTCATATTGGCGTGGCGTTCCGTCACGATGATGGATTCTGGATCAATATCAATCGCGGTGATTTTGGCAGCAGGCCATATTTTGGCGATGGCAATAGCTAGAATGCCAGAGCCACAACCCATATCGAGTGCATTTTGCACATCAAAATCAGGTGCGATTTTATCAAAAGCCAGCATACAACCCTTGGTCGTTTCATGCTCGCCAGAGCCAAAAGCCGTTGCGGCATCAATGCAAAGCGGTATAAGCCCTGCAGGTTTCTCACCATTAAAGTGTGAACCATAGATAAAAAAGCGACCTAAAGTCACAGGTGGAAAATTGTCATGCACATGCTGCAGCCAATCCATCTCCGGCAATTTTTCGACATTGATCGTGTCTGCGCAAACAGCAAGACCAAGATTTTGTTCGGTGGTCAGGCGTTGCAGGGCTTGTTCAATGGCGGCGGCATCGGGTGTGCCATAGGTGGTGAGCGTGACGGTCCACTTATCACCGTCAGCAGATTCATGATTATGGAGAAAAACAGAAACGGCCAGACCTTCAAGTGCTGCGCCGACTTGTTCTGCAACAATGCCGCTCAAAGGCTCGGGAAACTGTAGATCAACTTTGTACAAGGCGTGCGGGATGAGGTCTTCGGTCATGATCTTTATCCATTATGAACAATGCGCTGCGGCAATCATTCTTGATTTACAAGGGTTTGTCTATCATATTGTTAACTCATACGAATGAGTATTCAAAAGACGGGGTTTTTATGCAGCACAATATCGTGATCGCAGGTTACGTTCGCACTCCTTTCCACTTTGCTGCGAAAGGTGATTTGGCGTCTGTACGTCCAGATGATCTGGCAGCAATCGCCGTCCGCGCGCTTGTGGACCGCACAGGTGTAGATGCTAAAGAAATTGAAGATCTGATTGTTGGCTGCGCTTTCCCGGAAGGGGAGCAAGGTTTTAACGTCGCCCGCATCATTGGTAACATTGCCGAGCTGCCGTTGTCGGTCGCCGGTGTTACGGTCAATCGTTTTTGCGGCTCATCCATGCAGGCCATTCATATGGCAGCCGGCGCTATTCAGATGGGCGCGGGCCATGCCTTTATTTGTGCAGGCGTTGAAAGCATGTCACGTATTCCGATGGGCGGCTTTAACCCACTGCCTAATCCAGCCTTGGTAGAGACATTCCCGCAAGCCTATATTTCAATGGGTGAAACGGCAGAGAACCTTGCGCGTAAATATACGGTCAGCCGTCAGCAACAAGAAGAATTTTCAGTATCATCGCAGCAAAAAGCTGCCGCCGCGCGTACAAACGGTCAATTGAAAGACGAAATTGTGAGCGTGACAACGCCTGCGGGGATTGAAGTTTCAGAAGATGGCTGTATTCGTGCAGAGACGACGGTTGAGACACTCTCTGGCCTGAAGCCCGCCTTTGATGCAGACGGTACCGTGACTGCCGGTACAGCGTCCCCGCTGACAGATGGTGCTGTTGCGACATTGATCACGACTGAGGAATTTGCCAAAGCAAACGGCCTTAAAATTATGGCGCGGATTAAATCCATCGCTGTATCTGGTTGTGCGCCGGAGATCATGGGCATCGGCCCTGTTGATGCATCACGCAAAGCCATGCAGCGTGCAGGCGTAACGATCAACGACATTGATATCATCGAGTTGAACGAAGCCTTTGCCGCGCAAGCTCTTTCGGTACTGATCGAACTGGGCGCGGATGTCGCAAAAGTTAATCTGGATGGCGGTGCTATTGCGCTGGGGCACCCGCTGGGTGCCTCTGGTGGCCGTATCACGGGCAAGGCCGCAAGCCTTTTGCAACGCGAGAAGAAAACACTGGCGCTTGCCACCATGTGTATTGGCGGCGGTCAGGGGATTGCGACTATTCTGGAAGCGGTATAAATCATGGCCGATATCACGCAGCTGCCCAAAGTTGATTTGCATGTGCATCTGGAAGGCACGATCAGCCCGCAGATGGTGCAAAAACTGGCCGCTAAAAACGGTTTGGAAATTCCAACTGGTTTGATTGATAAAACAGGGCAGCATTTCCAGTGGCCGGATGACGGTTCCGCCGCATCGGCACTTAAGGGTTTTGTGCAGGCTTACGATGATGCGACGTCCGTAATGCAGGGCGCGGATGATTATATTGAGCTGACCTACGATTACCTGACACGCAGCGCCGCCGAGGGCTGCATTTACGCCGAGCTTGGTATTTCTGTGGATCACGGCAAGATGGTTGGTCTTGAATATCCTGAACTATTGGCAGCTCTAACCGAAGCATACGAAAAAGCAAAAGCAGATACTGGGATTGAAGCCCGTTTTATTTCAACTTGTGTGCGTCACTACGGGCCGGAAGCGGCAATGCGTGTGGCAGAGATTACGCGCGATAACCCGCACCCTTTGGTGACGGCCTTTGGTATGGCGGGGGATGAAAACGCCTATACTGTTGCGGATTTTAAACCAGCTTACGATATCGCTGGTCTGCCTTACCGCAATGCGCATGCGGGTGAAGCAGCAGGACCAGAAAGTGTGCGCGCCGCACGTGAATTATTGGGCATTCGCCGTTTTGGCCATATGGTGCGGGCGGCTGAAGACAGCACATTGATTGCAGAACAGCGCAGCATTAACGCTGTGCCGGAAGTTTGTGTTTCCAGCAATATATCGTTGAAAGTTTACCCTGATTTTGCGCACCATCCCTTGCGCCAGTTTTTTGATGCAGGGTTGAAAGTCACATTGGGTAGTGACGATCCCACATTTTTTGACACATCTATCGGCAAGGAATACGAGATTGCGCAAAAACATTTTGGTTTCACGGAAGCCGAGCTGTTGCAAATTTCCAAAAACGCCATTGAAGAAGCCTTCCTTGATGCTGCGACGCGTGCACAGTTGATGAAACGCATCGACGATTATCGCGCGGCTGCCTGAGTGATATAACCCATGCTAAAAAAACTATGTGTTTTTGTTGTGATCGGGGCCGCTGCGGTGGTGATTTCCTATTATGCCCAGCCGCGCATTGATTGCGACACAGCACCGCGTACGACAGCGGAATGGGCGCTGGAAGGCATTACGGAGGGGGATATTTTCTCTCAATACGATGCAAGCGTGGCCGAAAATGCCTATGGTTATTCGACTTTTAGCGATTCCCAAAAGAAAGAATGGCACCTGAAAGCGGCTACCGAAAACCTGATTGATGCACAATATACAATGGGCCTTGCTTACAGCAGCGTGCCGCTTTCCGACACGTATAAGAAAAAGCTGAAATATGTTGATCAGGACAATGACGATGCACAAGCGGTGGGCTGGTTTAAAAAAGCGGCCGAACAAGGGCATTTTGAATCACAAACAATGCTTGTGAAATATTACGCAGGCGATATTGCCGAAGGACAGTTTGTGAATGCAGAAGAAGGTCTTTTCTGGTTACTGGCGATGAAACAACAGCCTGAAGGCCGCATGGAGAAACTTGTCTGGTTTAAACGCCAGTTAAAGGAAGAAGACGTTATCAAAACGGAAAGCCGCGCTGCCGTGTGGAAAAGAACGGTTCTGGAGCCGGAAAAAACGCGACCGTATTTGAATACCAAAGCGATTATTTGCAAATTTCCGGGGCAGCCTGCAATATCAGATACCTGTGAAAATCTGATTGGGATTGATGGCGGCGTTGCGATTGATGGCCCTTATATGTTTGTTGATAAGCGCGACGGCAGCGTGGTTGGGTCTTGCAGCGCCTGGCGGGGGACATGCGCCGTGCCTGCGGCATGGACATGCGGCTGCCCGAAAGTAAATGGTAAACGCCTGCAATGCATCACAGGGCCAAATAACGAGGAGCGTGGTAATAAAGGCAGCGCGCTATATATTACGGGTTAATTGTTTTTATAAAGGATCAACAACACAATGAAACGTTCAGATAAACTGGCACTTGGTGCCACAGGGTTAACAGCGGCGCTGGGCGTTGGGGCCGCTTTGTTTTTTCCGCTGGCGGGCTTGGTTGTGGGTGCATACTTCACTTACGGCGCCGTTGCCGCCACGATGGGAACTGGGGCGACTGTCGCCCTTACCGCAGCGGGTGCTGTTGGTGGCTTGGTCTTGGGCAAGATTGCCCGCCCGATCGCCATGGTGGGTAGTGTCGCTGTCGCAGGGCTTGTGGGCGGCGTCACAAAAATGATCAGTCGATTGTTTGATCGCCCTTCAAAGCAGCCGCGCCGTACATCGGCCACAGCCGCGCCGCGCAGATTTAGCGCGTCGGCACAAAAAAGCGGGTTTACAGGTAATGTGCGCCTGACCACAAAATTTAAAACAGGGAAAACACCTGTGGCCAATCAAGACAAGCCCGCGCCGAAGACAGATAAAGGTTTTCGTCTCTAATACAGGCGAAGATAAGGTACAAAAAAGACAGGCTTATAACGGCCTGTCTTTTTTTGTTTCATTAATGTGGCGCTTATTCTGCGGGTGTTTCGGGTAGCGGCAAGAGGCCTATTTTCTTGCCAAGGCCACCACAGAATTCTGCCCATTTCATCATGTCGGCGGAGGCTTTTGCAGCGTCTGCAAGCGTGGGCGGTTCCATCATAGCGTTATATTTTTTATGCCATTTGGGCAGCAGGGATTGGTGGATGTCTTCGATATACGCCACGCCATCGGCCTGCCCTTCCTTTTGCGCTTGCTCAATGGCTGTTTTTTGAAAGAGATCGCCAGCCTGACGGTACTTGGCCGTTTCTTCTGCATCGCGGCCTTTTTGTACGGCAAGGACAGCATTTGTTTTAAACACAATGCCACATTCGGTGAGTTTGTGAGACAGCAGTTGTGCGGCAGGCGTATCTTGTGCTTGTGCGGCAACGGCAGCGCAGAGTGTAAAAAGCAGGGTTAAAGCGAAGCGAGACATATCAGGCCTTTTTCTTGTCTGGTGTGGCAGTGCCAACGGTTAAGGGAATGGCGCTGCGAATATGCAGATCGCGTTGTGGGAAGGGGATTTCTATATTGTGTTCTTTAAACTTGTGCCAGACAGCAAGGAAGACTTTACTTTGGATATTGGCACAGCCTGCGGCCGGGTCATCAATCCAGAAGCGTAGTTCCAAGTCTACGGAGTTATCGCCGAAACCTTTGATCAGGCAAACGGTGGCTGTTTTGTTTTTGACACGCTCTTGTTCATTGGCAGCATCAATGCAAAGCTGGATTGCAAGATCAAGATCACAGTTGTAAGACACGCCAACGGGTATTTTTAAACGCAGATTATTGTCAGAGAACGACCAGTTTTCAACCTTCAGCGTAATGAAATCTTCGTTGGGAATAATATGCTCGATCCCGTCACGGGTCAGCACGGATACATAGCGCGCGCCCAAGGATTGTACCCAGCCATAGCCATCGTCTATCGCGATCACATCGCCCGGCTTGACCGATTTTTCCATGAGCAGGATGATGCCGCTGACAAAGTTTGAAACAACTTTTTGTAAGCCAAAACCAAGACCCACACCCAAGGCACCGGTAAAGACCGCGAAGACCGTCAGGTCAATGCCGACCATATTCAGTGCGATCAGAAACGCGATGGTAAAAAAGGTGATATGAAACAGCTTGCTGAAAAGCACACGCGTAGACGGTGCCAAATTGGGTAGCTTGGAAACGCGGCGTTCCAGAATTCTGGATAGATTGCTCGACAACCACAGTAAAACGGCGAGGGACAGAAATCCTTCTACGACAGACAGTGCCGTAATTTTTGTTTTACCGAGGCTGAAAGAAAAAGTATTCAGCGCAGCAGTGGTTTCATCCAACAATCCCACAATATTCAAGGCTGTAATGGTCCAGACAGTGATGGTGATGAATTTGGACCAGGCGCGGTCTTTCACCATCATGCCAATGCAATTGATAAAGACCCATGCGGTTAAAAGACTGGTAGTGATTTTGATGATGTGGTGGTCAAAGCTGGATTGTGAAAAGATGGCGAGAAATATCCAGGCAATGGCGAGCCACAGGATAGAGAAAAAGTTTTCCCGCAAGACTCTACTGAATGGATTTTTTTTACTGAAGCGGTCAAGTTTTTTGACAAAAAGACGCTTCAGGCCATAAGCAATTAACCCCGCTACCAGCAGGGCGGCGAGCTGGGCGAGCGTATCAACGACAAAAAGATTTTCTTGCAGCCATGTAATTGCCGTATCGGCATGTGTCTGCCAGAATTTTGGATCTGATACGTTTTTTAACAAAGGCATGTGGCCTGCGTCCTTTAAATAAAAAAAGGTAGGATGAAAACAGGCCCATCATAGGCATAATGCGCCTGAATATAAAGGCGCGATCCGTTAAGTTTATAGGGAGAAGCTGTCGATGGCAGCGGTATTAGGCTTTGAAAGCCTGTTTTGGCCGTGCAGCAATGGATTTTTCTACCGCTTTGACTAATTCCTGACCAGCGACAGGGTCAATCGTCATCAGTTCGGCAGCCACACCTTTAAAATCATGAATGGCAGTGAAGTGATCGGGGCTGCGCAAGTTGACCTTCAGGTCGAAATTGCCAACTGTTTCACGTGGGCGGTTTGTAAATTCTGTTTCGCGGTCTTTCAAACGCTCGGCCGCACCGAAGAAGGCGCTGAGGACAGCAGAGGTTTTTTCGCGGGTTTCGATAGGCTGGGCGCTCAAAATGCGCTGTTGCAAACGGTCAAACACAGCAACGGCGGCGAAACTGCTTCCCAGTTTGCCGGCGGGTTTTCTGACAGGTTCTTTTTCAATAACCGGAGTCATGATATAAGGTGCTTGTCCTTTCTGGCGTTTCAGGGTAAATATTTTCCCTAAGAGGTCAGTTTGCCGTTCTTACCCACAGTATAACGCATCTTTGTCTCTTTATGAACAATCGTGCCGATAATATTGTTACCGATTTTGGTAACAATCGTATATAACAGTTAAGTTATTGATATTTATATGAAATTCGATGTAATCGTGATCGGTGGAGGCCATGCGGGCTGCGAAGCAGCAGCTGCATCCGCACGCATGGGCGCAAAAACGCTGTTGCTGACGCATCGAATCGACACCATTGGCGTCATGTCTTGTAACCCCGCGATTGGTGGTTTGGGCAAAGGGCATCTGGTGCGTGAGATTGACGCGCTGGACGGTGTCATGGGCCGCGTGACAGATATGGCCGGCATCCAGTTCCGTATGTTGAACGCGAGTAAAGGCCCTGCTGTACGCGGGCCCCGCGCACAGGCAGACCGCAAGCTGTATCGCGATAATATGCAAGCCATGTTGGCAGATTACCCGAACCTGACGATTATCGGTGAAGGCGCCGAAGAAATTTTGCGTGACGCGCAGGGACGTATCCGTGGCGTCGTATCTGCGGCAGGCAAACAATACGACTGTGGCGCCTTGATTGTGACAACAGGGACTTTCTTGCGTGGCATTATTCACCGTGGGTTGGAGCAACATGCAGCGGGCCGCATTGGTGAAAAGCCCTCCGTTGGTCTGGCGCTGAGCCTCGAGAAATTGAATTTGCCGATGAGCCGTTTGAAAACGGGAACACCGGCGCGGCTGGATGGCCGGACGATTAACTGGGCCGCCTGCGAAGAACAAGCGGGCGATAATCCGCCGGTACCGTTTTCTTTTTTGAACACAGAAGTAACGGTTCCGCAGATCAGTTGCCATATTACTTATACGAACGAGAAGACACACGCGGTCATTCAAGAGAACTTGCATGAATCCGCGATGTATTCAGGTCAGATCAAAAGCAGTGGGCCGCGTTATTGTCCTTCGATCGAAGACAAGGTCGTACGTTTTGCGGATAAAGATCGCCATCAGGTTTTTCTGGAGCCGGAAGGGTTGGACGATCACACCGTTTACCCAAATGGCATTTCAACCTCGCTACCGGCTTGGGTGCAAGAGGCTTTGATCCATACGATTGCGGGCCTTGAAAATGTCACGATCATCGAACCGGGATACGCGATTGAGTACGACTATATCGACCCCCGCGCCCTGAAGCGTACGCTGGAAGTACAAGCTGTGCCGGGTTTGTTTTTGGCCGGTCAGATTAATGGTACCACAGGCTACGAAGAGGCTGGCGCACAGGGACTTATGGCTGGTGTGAACGCGGCCTTGATGGCCGCAGGTGCTGGCGAAGAATTCGTGCTGGACCGTGCAGATGGATATATCGGCGTGTTGATTGATGACCTGATTACACAGGGCGTGACCGAGCCTTACCGCATGTTTACAAGCCGCGCTGAATACCGTTTGCTGCTGCGGGCGGATAACGCGGATCAACGCTTGACCCCGGCTGGTTTGTCTATCGGCTGTGTGGGTAGCCAGCGTGCCACCGCATTTGAAATCAAGCATCAAAAACTCTCCGCCCTACGCGAGACGGTGCAAAGCCTGAAAGCGCTGCCGATTGAAATGGAGCGTAGAGGCTTCAAGATTAATCAAGACGGTGTGCGCCGCTCCGCCCATGATCTGATGCGCTATCCTGAAATTACCTTCGATGTTTTGCGCAATATCTGGCCGGACGAGCTGGCCCATGCGGAGCGTGACATCGCCGAACAAGTTGAAATTGACGCACGCTACGCTGGATATATTCAGCGTCAGGAAGCGGATATTCAGGCTTTCCGCCGCGATGAGGCACTGACGCTGCCGAAAAATTTGGACTATGCCAAAGTCGGCAGTCTGTCGAATGAAATGCAAGCCAAGTTGCGCCAGCATCAGCCGGATACACTGGGCGCTGCGGCGCGTATCCCTGGTGTGACACCGGCCGCGCTCGTGGCATTGTTGCGTCATGTAAAACGCCGCGAGCCCAAGGAGCGCAACGTTGCCTGAGATCACTGAAGAAACCCTTGATAAAGTTTTTGCCCGTTACGGATTCCATGTTTCACGTGAAACATTGGAGCAACTGGGGCAATACCAAACCTTGCTGATGAAGTGGCAGAAAGCCATTAATCTGGTGGGGGCTACAACGCTCGATGCCGTGGCTGAACGCCACTTTTTTGATTCTGCGCAGCTGTTCCGCTACATCCCCGATGTGGATGTGCGGCTGGTGGACATGGGCTCAGGCGCTGGTTTTCCGGGGCTTGTGTTGTCTATGCTGGGTGTGCGCGAAGTGCATCTGATCGAATCCGATGTACGCAAGGCTACCTTTTTGCGCGAAGTTTCACGTGAAACAAAAGCAGCAGTAACGGTCCATGACACTCGCGTTGAAGACACCGACCTTGCCGAGATAGACGTTTTCACGGCCCGCGCCTTGGCGCCGTTGAAAGACTTGCTGGTTTATATGGATCGGTTAACCACGCCAGATCACAAGGCATATGGCCTTTTCATGAAGGGCCTACAGGCCCCTGAAGAAATAGAAAAAGCCGCCAAGACATGGAATTTCGATGTTGAGGTTTACCCCAGCATGACTGATCTTTCCGGAAAAATCATTAAAATCAGTAACTTATCGAAAAAATAAGCTGCTTTCGTCCTTTGTTTCACGTGAAACAGGGCTGCTTTGCGCTTTTCTCGTAATATTATTTGCCTTGATCGCCTGTCGAGATTCGGGGTATTTACTGTCTATGACCCAAGCTCTCCCCAAAGATGACGCGCCTCTGGCGACGTCCGATGTGCGTCCTGCTGCTGTGAAAGACGGTGTGTCTGCCTCTTTCCAGCCGAAAAAGACGCGCTACATCAGCATTTCCAACCAAAAAGGCGGCGTGGGCAAAACCACGACCACTGTAAACCTTGCAACGGCTTTGGCCGCTGTCGGTAAACAGGTCTTGGTGGTAGATCTGGACCCGCAAGGCAATGCTTCTACCGGTTTGGGAATCGACCGTGCTGATCGCGGCAAGGGAACGTACGAGCTGTTGTTCGAAGAGTGCACGGTTGATGAAGCGGCTGTGCCGACCAAAGTACCTGGCCTTTTCTGTGTGCCGTCGTCCATGCACCTCTCGGGCGCCGAGATTGAGCTGATTGACGCCGAGAACCGTGAATACCGCCTTAGAGCTGGTTTAAGAGCCTCTGAGCGCCATTATGACTATGTGGTCTTCGACTGCCCGCCCGCTTTGAATCTCCTCACCCTGAACGCGCTGGTGGCTTCTGACGGCGTATTGGTGCCGCTTCAGTGTGAATTCTACGCGTTGGAAGGTCTCAGCCACTTGGTCAATACGATTGATCGCGTCAAAGACGCCTTTAATGAGCAGCTGGAGCTGATGGGTATCGTTTTAACGATGTATGACAAACGAAATAATCTGTCAAATCAGGTCTCCGACAACGTGCGCGAGTTTTTTGGCGATAAAGTCTATGAAACGGTGATTCCCCGTAACGTGCGGATTTCCGAGGCACCGTCCTTTGGTCTGCCCGCGATTGTTTACGATATGAACTGCACAGGCTCCCAAGCCTACATCCATCTGGCGCGTGAAGTTTTGAAACGTCAGAAAGCGGCAGATGCCGCTGCCGCCAAAATGGCACAAGATGCCGCAAACGAAGGAGTCTCCGCATGAGCGCCGACAGCACAAAAAAACGTGGTTTGGGCCGTGGCCTCGATGCGCTTTTCCGCGATGTGAAAAAAGAGGAAGAGACTTTCCAGACGCGCAGCAAGCAAGAGACAACCTCAGCACCAGTTAATGAAACACGCATTAAACGCGCCGAAGAAATTGTGAGCGCTGCTGCACAAAAGGAACAACCCCCCGCAGGGCCGCCACGCAAATTACCTGTGGGCCGCATGACGCCAGGCAAATATCAGCCACGTCGCCATTTCGATGATGCTGCAATTGGCCAATTGGCAGATTCCATTGCGGTACATGGTATTTTGCAGCCTCTGCTGGTGCGTCCCTTATCTGGCACGATGTACGAGATTGTGGCAGGCGAGCGTCGTTGGCGCGCGGCACAAAAAGCGCAACTGCATGAATTGCCAGTGGTCATCCGTGACCTGACAGACAAAGAAGCGATGGAAATCGCGCTGATTGAAAATCTGCAGCGCGAAGATTTATCCGCCGTGGAAGAGGCTGAAGGCTATCAGCGTTTGATGGAAGAATTTGGCCATACACAAGATATGCTGTCGCAACAGCTGGGAAAAAGCCGTAGCCATGTTGCCAATACTTTGCGTCTTTTGAAATTGCCCGCCAGCGTGCGCAAAATGGTGCAAGCCGGTACATTGTCGGCAGGTCATGCACGTACTTTGGTGAATGCAAAAAATCCGGAAGAGCTGGCCGGTGTTATCGTGAAACGTGGCTTGAGCGTGCGCCAAACAGAAAAGCTGGTAAAACAGCTGGACGCTGGCAAGCCGAAGCCCAAATCCATGCAGACAAAGGGCTTTGCGCAAAAAGATGTGGATATTCTGGCACTTGAGCAAAAGATCACCAGCCTTTTGGGCATGCGTGTTACAATCGACAATAACGGTGCAGCAGGACAGTTGATTGTGGATTATAAAACACTTGAACAGTTGGATGATATTATTGCGCGTTTGTCACAAACGCCGCGTCGGGGCTAATTGAAGGCCCCGCCGGTCGAGCAAACGGAAGACCCTGCGGTGTTACACCGCCAGTGGTCGCTTATGCCCAGCGTCCAGAAAAAACAAGCACTCGAAGACATCAAAAACATTCTGCGCCAATGGCCGGAAACGACCGCACTTTTGCAATTGGCAGAAGATACCGGCATTCCTGTCGTTTTCGACAAAGCCCTGATCGGTAAACAGGCCAAGGGCGGCTTCATCCGCAGCACCAAACCGGGCAGATCGCGCATTCGCTTGCAGCCTTTGCGTCCACCGGAACAATTGGCCGCTACCTTAGTGCACGAATTGCGGCATTTGTGGCAGGCCGATGTTATGGGCATCGACCGCAAAGACTTCCGCCGCGAATACCAGACGCCGGAGATGAAATTACTGACCACGCGCATCAAAGAAGCCGACGCCTATGCCTTTACCTACATGATTGCGAAACGTATCGAGCGTCAGGAAGCTGTCGCACAGGGTAAAAAGATCGTGGCGGATGATCCGGCAGCCGATGCCAAGAATATGCGCCAACGCTTTTTGAAAGAACTGCGGGATATGGATTCCTATGACCGTAACGGCGTGCGTAAATATCACGAGTTGTTTACAACAGCCGCAGGCACGCCAAAGCAAAAAAAGCCGGATAAAAAAGGCACCTATACCATAGAAAACCTGCGCAAGATTTTGCGTGCTGGCGTTACAGATGATGCGCCGGACTATGTGGCCGATATGACAGACGATGCCCTGCGTGCCCGTGTCCTGCGTCCCATCAGCACGGATGTGAAAAAAACCATGCGTCTGATTGCTTCTTTTGAAAAAGCGGCAGCCTCGAAAAAAACATCCCCCGCCAGAAACGTGCAAAGACGCGAAGCGATTGCAGCGCAAGTCGCTGTCAATATGTCAGCGCTTCAAAAAAAGCAGCTGGAAAAGCCTGTTTTTAAATAAGCTGAAATGCGTTTGATGAGGTTTTTCGCCTTAAGCGCGGCGGCGCATACCGCGGGCGGCCATTTGCGAAACCGCCAGAATAGCGCGGCTGCATAAAATATCAGGATTACTGCCGGTTTGTTTGCATTTACCTTCTGCCGTGACCAGCAGGTTGAGCGCTTGTTGCAGTTGTTCAACCGTCCAGCCGCGCAATTGTGCTTCAAAGGCGGGTTTGTGCTTCCAGAAAACTTCGGGGCGCAGCTTTTTCATGGCAATGTCGTTGTTCTCGCCCTTGGCAATGCGAGCCTTGGTGATGAACAGTCGCGTGAAATAATTTTGCAAAGTGCGCAAGACCGTGACAGCAGGCAACCCCTCGGACAGGACGAAGGATAAAATACGCTCGGCCTCGGGAAACATGCCGCTTGCCACGTGTTTGGATAGATCATCCAGCGATAAAGCCGCGCTATTACCCACACAGGCAATCACATCTTCAATAGAAATCTGACGGTTACTGCCCATATAGGTGACAAGTTTTTGCACCTCCGACCGTGCCACAGCACGATCCCCCACCACGTTGGCGGCCATGTATACAAGCGCGTCAGAGGGCATGTTATAGCCTTCAGCCTTCAGCGCATCTTGTAGCACACGTGAAATGTCGCGTTCGTCCTCTACGTAGCAAGGCAGCGCCACGGCATTCTTTGATGTTTCAAAAAGTTGGCGCAAAGGAGAACGCGGGGGCAGTTCGCCCGCTTCAATCAGCACGAAGTTATCACCATCTTTTAATGCTTTGACGGCATCGCGGATGGGCGTGACGAGCTTATCGGAGGCTTCGCGCAGCCGCACCACACGCCGCCCGCCCAGCATAGAGATGGATTGCGCTTCATCTAGAAGACGAGATGGATTGTCAGACAATTGGCTGGCCGAGAATTCAACGACATTGAAGGGGTCGTTGATATCATCAACAACGCTTTTGCTCAGCAGGGCCAGTCTTTCGCGAATTAAACCTTCGTCGGGGCCATAGAGCAAAACAGCCACCACATCGGCGGTGGGTTTTTTGACAAAGCCTTCGATATTGCGAAAGGGGAGCTTCATGGGCTTATTTGCCCTCGGCCGTGCGGGTAAAATGCAAGTTCAGGGAGGTGACGATTGTATCCGATAGCTCCCGCAGCAAGTTTTCTGTCAGATTATCGCGCGAAATGAGCGTGGCAAATTGGTTGTCCAGCAAGTTATAGCTGCCAGATGCTTGCAATTTACGCTCCAGTACGGCCTTGCCTGTTTCGCGGTCTATCAGCTTCAGGCTTGCCGTGATTTTCATTAAGGCGCGAGTATAGGTGGCGTCTTTTCGGATCAAGGCGTTCGTGATTTCTTTCTTTAAGCCCAAGATTTGCAAATCATAGCGTGCATCTGCCGGGCGCCCTGTCAGGTACAAACGGTCAATCAGCATATTGCGCAGGTATTGGCCGTCGCGATCCGGGATATTGGCAATCGCAATATTGCGGTATTGTTCGCTGATTTGTGCGCCCGCACTGTTCGTGCCGTGCATGGGTTTAAAGCCGCAAGCGCCAAGGGATAAAACGCACCCCAGCAGAACAGCCGCCAAAAACGGTTTTTGTTTAAACCACAACATTGATAATCCTGTTCGGTACAACAATGACCTTCTTGGGTGATTTACCTTCCAGCACGCGCTGAATGGCAGGGTCGTCCAAGGCAATTTTCTCGGCGTCCTTTTTGTCAATATCGCGCGGCAGTTCAATGGTGGCGCGCAATTTGCCATTCACTTGAATACCGATGGTGATCGTGTCGTTGGACAGCAGGCTTTCGTCTGCTTTGGGCCAAGGCGCATCCACCACCAGTGTTTTGTGGCCCATTTGGTGCCACAGTTCTTCAGCCAGATGCGGCATCATGGGCGACATCAGCTTGATCAGGGTTTCAATGCCCTCTTTCAAAACAGTGCCGTCACCTTT
>JBGTNC010000109.1:0-1558 GCA_041743265.1 Alphaproteobacteria bacterium
GCGCATGGCCTTGCAGTAATTCCTCAGTTCTTCTGGCGTGATAAGCACACTAATTGTTTGATAACCTAAACTTTGGTAGCTCTTTTTTTCTTGCGCCTCTTGCTGAAGCCAGGCCTCAAAAGTGTCTGGTAGGTCCCTACAATATCCACGCATCTCTGCGTAAGCTGTCGGTGAAATAGACGGCAAAAATTTCTTTTTCATTATAAATCCACTCCTTAAATGCAAAACTTGGTATCTCTTAATGTCGGGTTTTGCCACTTGCGATCGCGGCTTCGAGGTCGGCAAATACGTTTGCCGGACCAACCAATTCGATGAAGCCGGATTTATGCAGCTTTCGTTGCACTTTTGGCGTGGCTTCGCAGCAGAGGACACGCACACCGCGTGCTTTAAATTTTGTAATAACGTCTTTCAGGGTTTCTATGCCTGTAATGTCAATAAACGGTACATGCCCAAGCCGTAGGATCAGTATTTCCGGATCACCGTGTATATGTGCGATGGCTCTTTCAAAAACTTCCGCCGCGCCAAAGAAAAAAGGCCCTTCGATCGCATAAACTAAAACGCCCATCTGCATTTGGGCGGGGTAGCCAAGGTCTTTACTGACATCCGCTTCGGAGTGAAGCTCCACGCGCACAGATTGCGCCATACGCTTCATGAACATGAGGGAGGCAATAATTATCCCCACGTTGACGGCCAGTGCTAAATCAACAAACACGGTTAAAAAGAATGTCACCAGAAGAACAATCACATCATTACGGGGGGCGCCGCGCAAAATGGTCAGGAAATGAGGAATGTCGCTCATGTTATAAGCCACAACAAACAAAACAGCCGCCAACGCACCCAATGGTATGAGCGAAGCGAGCGGCGCAAGAAATAGAATAATCAGCAGTAGAGTCACGGCATGGGCAATACCTGATAGCGGTGTAACGGCACCACTGCGAATGTTTGTTGCCGTACGGGCAATGGCGCCTGTCGCGGCGATGCCACCAAACAAAGGCACAATCATATTGGCGATGCCCTGGCCAATTAGCTCCTGATTGGAATCGTGACGTGTGCCTGTCATGCCGTCGGCCACAACGGCCGACAAGAGTGACTCAATTGCCCCCAGCATGGCAATGGCAAAGGCGGGGCGTATCAGATGTACAAACATATCCCATGTAATATGGGGAATTTGAGGGAGCGGCAGCGTTCGCGGCAATTCACCAAAGGCGCTGCCGATGGTAGCCACGCCTTTAAAGTGAAACAGGTATTGCAATAAAGTCGCGATGCCTATGGCAACAAGCGGTGCGGGAATCCGTTTGATATAACGCGCAGAAAAGATAAGAGCTAAAAGACTGATAAGTGACAGCAAGCTTGTCGTCGGGTGCAACGTCGGCAACGATTGCACAAGATGCGACAGCTTTTCATGGAAGTGTCCCCCCGGTGCGGCGGGC
This sequence comes from Alphaproteobacteria bacterium, assembly GCA_041743265.1. Lineage (GTDB taxonomy): Bacteria > Pseudomonadota > Alphaproteobacteria > Micavibrionales > UBA2020 > UBA2020. The sequence continues at coordinate 1,431 of JBGTNC010000109.1, forward strand.
AAGCCAAAGAAACTCTGCCACTGGCCAACAAAAATGATAATGCCGATGCCAGAGGTAAACCCCACGATAACCGGAGAAGGGATAAATTTAATAATACTGCCCAGTCGCGCCAGCCCGAGCAGCGCCAG
>JBGTNC010000110.1:0-6144 GCA_041743265.1 Alphaproteobacteria bacterium
CAGGGCTAGAGGGTGCAGACCCTGCCTATAGCTTTGCCGAGGGTAAACAGATTGTGCTGCGCGCCTTCAGGAAGTTTTCGCCGAAATTTGCGCGCATTGCCGAAAAGATTTTCGATGCAGGGCATGTAGATGCCGCGCCGCGTGACGGCAAAGAAGGCGGTGCTTTTGCACTACCCGCAGGCCCCGGTACTTTGCCTTTTATTATGCTGAATTACGGCGGCACGGTGGATGATGTGGCAGCGGCGCTGGGCCATGAATTGGGCCATGGTATTCATCAGGTGTTGTCTGAAAAGGCTTGCGGGCATTTTCTGTCCGATGTGCCTACACCGGTTGCCGAAACCGCCAGTATTTTTGCCGAGATGCTGGTCTTTGACGAATTGCTGAAGTTGGAAAAAGACCCGCAGGTTAAAAAGCGTCTGCTGGTCGACCGCGTGGAAAACATGCTGGGCAATGGTTTGCAGCAACTGGCTTATTACGATTTTGAAAAGCGTGTGCACAAAGCAAGGCGCGATGGGGAACTGGATATGGAAGCGATTTCCGATATCTGGGTTGCCACACAAAAAGAATATTACGGCCCGTCTGTGCAGACAGATGATTACGACCGTTATTTCTGGATGACCGTGCCGCATTTATTTGACACGCCTTTCTATGTTTATTCCTATGCCTTTGCGCAGCAGGTCGTCAGCGGCTTGTATCAGGTCTATAAAGCGTCAGAGGCCGAGGGCAAGGAAGCCCGTGCCGAATTCGTTGCCAATTACATCGGTTTGCTGGAAACGGGGATGACCAAAAATCTCTATGAAATGTTCCAGCCGTTTGATCTGGACCCCGAAACGCCTGCGTTTTGGCAAAACGGCCTTAATCTGGTCGATAAATATCTGGATGAATTGACAAAAGCGGATACAAAACCCGCCCCTGCCAAGCGTGCAAGCCGCAAGCCCCGTGGGCCTTAAGCGCTTTTGTTTTAAAATTTTCTCGACTTTTCGGCCCCGCCGCATCATCTTTAGGGCATGAAAAAGACGGACGGTGATAAAACAAAGCCTGCGGATAAAAAAAGCAAAGCCAAGAAAAAATCCGCCGCACCAAAATCAACCCCTGATTCAGATCAGGGGGATGACAGCACATTCTCTGCCAAGCGCGAAAAAGGCACAATGGGCCGCCGTGTGCAACGCTACGCCCGCGTATCCACCACCATGACAGGCTTGGCCGCGCGTCTTGCGGGGCAAAAATATTTAGGCTTTTCGATTGATAAGCCACAGCACGCCAAACAACTCATGGAAAGTCTGGGCGATTTAAAGGGGCCGCTGTTGAAAGTGGCACAATTGCTGGCAACCATCCCCAATGCCCTGCCGAAAGAATACGCAGCAGAATTACAAAAGTTACAATCACAAGCGCCACCTATGGGCTGGTTGTTCGTGCGCCGCCGTATGGCGACAGAGCTTGGGCGTGATTGGGAAAGCAAATTTAAATCTTTTGAAAAAGAAGCCGCCGCTGCCGCATCGCTCGGCCAAGTACATCGTGCAGTCACGCATGGCGGGCAAAATGTGGCCTGCAAACTGCAATACCCCGATATGGTATCGGCGGTGGAGGCGGATCTGGGCCAGCTGCGCCTTGTCATGGGCGTGTTCGAAAAATACGACCAATCTGTTGTGACGGCCGATATTCAAAAAGAAATCGCCGCCAGATTGTATGAAGAACTGGATTACAAATTGGAAGCCCGCCACGCAGGGCTGTACAGCAAAATGCTGGCCGATGAAAAGGGCGTGCACGTACCAACGGTGGTGCCGGAACTGTCCACACAACGATTGATCACCAGCACATGGCTGGAAGGCACACCGATTTTGGAATTTGTGGACGCACCCGCCGAGGTACGTAACAAAATCGCCTATAACCTGTTTCGCGCTTGGTATGTGCCGCTGTATTATTACGGCGTTATTCACGGTGATCCGCATCTGGGTAATTACGCCGTGCAGCCAGATCATTCCATCAACTTGCTCGACTTTGGTTGCGTGCGTGTTTTCCCGCCGCGCTTTGTGCAAGGGGTCATCACGCTTTATAACGCCCTGCAAACAGAAAACCGCGAGATGTCTGTGGCCGCTTACGAAAGCTGGGGCTTTAGCGGACTGACCAAAGAAACAATTGATGTATTGAATATGTGGGCCGGATTTTTATATGGCCCTGTGCTGGATGACCGCGTGCGCCCGATTGGCGTTGTTGAAAACGGCATTTACGGGCGTGATGTTGCGTCCAAAGTACACCGCGAATTAAAACGCATCGGCGGCGTGAAAGTGCCGCGCGAATTCGTGTTCATGGACCGTGCGGCCTTGGGGCTGGGTTCCGTCTTCCTGCATTTGCGGGCGGAGATAAACTGGCATGACTTATTTCATGAACTGATTTCAGATTTTGATGTAAAGACTCTGACGGACCGTCAAGCCAAGGCGCTCAAGCCTTTCGATTTGAGCGTGCCTGATTAGTTTTTCGGGCCGGATTGACGTTTTGTACGTTATCGTTTCTGGCCAGCGGCGACAAATACAGGCCAAACAATACATCGTCTTTTTCAAACGCAAATTCACGCAAGGTCAGCATCTGGCGGGCTTTTTGCCAATAGGGGCTTGCGTAATTTGTGGCGGGCAGGGGGACTTTTTTGGTGCCGTTTGTCATGTTGCCCAAAGTGCCGTCCATATAGCCGCGCAGGACAGGCGCGCCCCATTTGAACGTTTCGTAATCTTTTGTTTTCAAAACAATATGCGCCAGTTTGCGTAAGGCCAAATCACCTGTGGCACCTTGCTCCAGCAACTGTTGAAACGGTTTAAAAGCCTTGGCGATTTTAAAAACGATTTCATCATTGGGCGTATGCGCCAAGGCCATGCGGGTGGCCAGTTCTTTGGTCTGTGCGGGTGAGAGGCGTTGAATGTCTACTTTGTCTTTGATCTCCAGAATTTTCTCCAGCGTAAAGCCGGTAAAATGCTCCGCATGCCGGTGTCCTTGCAACGAGACAAGCCGTTGCGCCCGATGCAGCATCAGTTTTTCCAGCGATGCCGTATCAGGGCCAAAACGCTGGATGTGGCGCAACGCTGCAAAATTATCTGCCACACATTCGTGCAGGGTCTGGCTGTTGGGATTGCGATGGCCGTTTTTGGCAACGGCATGGCCCAGCTCGTGGTCCAGAACAAAATAAACGTTGTGTAGCAAGGGTACCGATGCGCCCATCAGATTAATGGCGCTTTTACTGGTATTCAGCATGATGCAACTGCCGCGGTCCAACCCCGGCACAACGGCGGAATTACCTTCAGCGGTATAGTGCTTGGCATAGGTATAGAAACGCTCGCGGGTATGGGCGGAATCTCTCAGCCATTCTTTTGCGGTGCGTGCACCTTCTACATCTGCGGGCACAAAGCGTTGACGGCCAAGGTCGTAGAAATGCAAATGCTCTTTTGCTTCGGGGTACATCTCGAAAATTTCCAGTACAGCCGCATCAAAATCAAACCCGTCCACCAGCATATGTGCGGGTGCGGCGCGTGGCTTGCGCGCGGGGGGCTTTTTGTAACTGGCGGGTTTGCTTTTTTCGTCAAAAATCGGGCGCAGCATTTTTTCCTGAATGCGCTTTGTCGAAGGACAGGTCATGCGCTCACCTGACTATACGTGCGATCACGACGGGCCTGACGGTGGACTGGAAGTGCGGGATAGGACTGGCCGCCGTGTATCGGTTTACGGCTCTGCGCTTTGTTGAATTGCGCAGATATTCCGCGTCGATAGTTGCGGCGGTGCTCTGTCTGCTTTTCTTGTTTGGCGGTTTCTTGTTTGCGGAAAGCGTCCAAGGCCACGCGGCCCCAGGTCAAGACAGCGGCATCGTCGCTTTTTGCCACAACGTTTTTCAGCGTTGCTAATGATGGATATTCTTTGACGGCGGCATAGGCATCATACAGGCTTTGCAATGTTTTCCCGTCGGGGGAATGCTGTTGTGCAACGGCGCTGACATAGGCAACGGTTTCAGCTTCTGAAAATTTTTCAAACGGCACGGTTTTCGCATCTTCAATAATGCGTGTTAGCGCAGGGCTGGAAAAGTTGAAAATGCCGCCTTCTTCAAAAAATGTATTTTGCGTGCGGGTATCGCGCATTTCATCTATCAGGCTGCTGTTGCGGCCAAAACGCTGGAAATGACGCACAGCTGCATAGGCATCGGCAGCTGTTTCGGCGGTGAAGCGGTTGTCGCTACGCCCCTCGGGGATAATGGCATGCGCGAGTTCATGATCGAAAATGAAAAACATTTCCTGATCTTTTTTATCGGCGCTTTCCCCTGTGGTGGTAAAGCTGCGACGGTCATCGGCAGTATAGAGCATCACAAAGCCACCGCCCGGTCCGTTGGTCTGGCAGTAAGATGTTTTTGTTTCCAGCAAAGAGCGAATGCGGGGTTGCAGATGTTCGCGCCCTGCATCGCTATTTTGGAACAGGTCGATGAGTTCTTTGACAACATCGGGATCAGGATGGGCGATTTTGCCTTGGCTGACGTCGATAAAGAAAACTTTGTCGCGTAATTCCGGCAGGCGGGTATAGGTTTCATCCACAACGGTTTCAAAATCAAACCGCGGGGCGGGGCGTTGTGCTGCTTTGTGAAATGCTTTGTTATTTTCAGCCATTTTAGACGCCCCCTTTGTTCTTTAATTATACATAATGTATAAAAAGAGTCCATTAGTTTGCATATTTTGTTAACGATTGGCCTAACATGCTGATTTATCATATAAAATACGAGGGCCTGTTTGCGGCAATTGTTGAGTTTTCGCCGTAAATCCTGCATTCTGTGCCCTGACAGGCCTTGGGACAGACATATTCGGCCTGAAACGCTATTCAGTATATAATGCAAGGCTCTCTCCAGAAGGGGGCCCTGTCCGCGCGAAGGGGTTCGTTGATATGAAACTGGTGATTGGCAAAGAAACGGCTGTTGCAGAAAACCGCGTTGCGGCATCGCCCGAAACGGTGCGCAAAATTGCAGCACTGGGTTTTGATGTCGCCGTCGAGGCCGGTGCTGGCATCGCGGCCGCCATGACAGATGAAATGTATCAGGCAGCAGGTGCTGCGATTGTTTCCGGCGAAGGCACCTATACGGATGCCGATGTGATTTTGCGGGTGCGCCATCCTTCCAACGAAGAAATTGCCGGCATGAAAAAAGGCGCGATGCTGATCGCTCTTCTGTCGCCTTACCAAGAAAAAGAAACACTGCATGCACTGGCCACCCAAGGCATCACCGCATTCTCGATGGAGCTGGTGCCGCGTATTACACGTGCACAGAGCATGGACGTTTTGTCTTCGCAAGCAAACCTTGCAGGCTACCGCGCTGTATTGGAAGCGGCTGCCGTGTTTGGTCGCGCCTTTCCGTTGATGATGACAGCGGCGGGTACCATTCCCCCCGCCAAAGTCTTTATCATGGGTGCAGGTGTTGCAGGTCTGCAAGCGATCGCAACCGCCCGCCGTTTGGGTGCACAAGTATCGGCAACCGATGTACGCGCTGCTGCCAAAGAACAAGTACAAAGTCTCGGCGCCAATTTCGTGATGATCGAGAACGAAGAAACACAGGCAGCTGAAACATCCGGCGGCTATGCCAAAGAAATGAGCGACGATTACAAACGCCAACAGGCCGAGCTGATTGCCGAGACGATTAAAAAACAAGACGTTGTGATTACCACAGCCTTGATCCCTGGCCGTGCTGCCCCTGTGCTGGTGACCGAAGATATGGTGCGCAGCATGAAACCGGGCAGCGTGATAGTGGATATGGCCGTCGAGCAAGGCGGCAACTGTGCCTTGGCAAAACCGGGCGAGGTTGTAAACGTCGGCGGCGTCAGTATTGTAGGCCATGTAAATCTGCCCAGCCGCATTGCGGTGGATGCTTCCGCCCTTTATGCACGTAACTTGTATAATTTTCTGGTGCCTTTGGTCGATAAAGAAACCAAGGCACTGACTATCAATCGTGAAGATGACATTGTCAAAGCCGCGCTGGTAACAGCGGATGGTCAGATTGTGCATCCGAACTTCCAATCATAATAGAAGGGCGGCAGACCATGGAAAATCATTCTCTCGTCGAACAGGCCACAGGCCTTGCCAAAGATGCCTCGGCATTGTCGGATCAAGCGGCGGCACTTGCTTTGAACGTCA
>JBGTNC010000111.1:0-11720 GCA_041743265.1 Alphaproteobacteria bacterium
CGCACAAGCCCCTAAAAAAGCCCCCGCCCCCAAAGCACCGCCGAAGCCGCCGAAACCTTAAGGCGACAGCACCAAATTACCAAAATCATCCGCTACCTGATCCGTATCTTTGCCCAGAATACGGCGGAAAATCATATCGCCCAGTGGGGCTTTATAATGGCTGCCATCATAAAAATACTGCATACGGCCTGTAGCATCATCTGGGGCAGGCACAGGTTCTTGCGTATAAGTATTCACCGTCGCAAAATCCCAGAGTGGATATGAAGGTGCTGCGAAGCGTGCCGCATTCGCGGTTGTTATATCGACAATGCGTTTTTTCCAATACAGGAAATCCGCCATCGTGCCTGTCGCTTGCATGTGATCGAATGAAACCTTGTGCATGGGTGAGATCACCAAGATTACCTCTATCCCCTGCTTGCGCGTGAAGTCCAGCATGGCATCAAAATGCTGAAAGGTTGTATCCGCCGGATCGTCACTATAGCTGAAAGAAAATCCGTTATCCTGCCCCGCCACGGCATCTGCATTCGGGTCAGCCACAAAACGGTGGCCCGCACCGATTTGGGATATTTTATATTCAACATCCAAGCTGCGTTTAAAGCCGTTTGCCGTGGCATAGCTATAGCGGTCAGGCTTGCGCAAGTAGCGGATATGTTTCAACGATGTTGTAAACGTATCCAGCGATGCAATTGTCCCGTAAGTATTGAAGAACCCACGCAAAGGCGACAAGGCTTCTTTTGTCAGCTTATCCGGCTCGAACTGTTTGTTTTCAAGCCGCGTGGCATTAAAGGTAAAAAAGTCGAGCGTGATAATAACCTGCTTCAGCGGATGCACCATCTGTGCAAACTCCAGCAATCTGCGCTGCTCATAAATCGTGGAGGCTGGCAGGCCCAGATTATATACTTTTGTATCACCAAAGAATTCAGGTGTCGGATTCATGCCGCTATCCGCACGGGAGCTGCCGATGATGACAACATCCGGCTTTATCTTTTTAACGCTTTCAATTTTATGAAGACGCGGAAAGGCATTGGATGCAGGGTAGTAATCATTAAACCCTTTAATCGCCGGCGGCGCATAAATGCCAAAGGGATTCACAACAAAATTAAGCGTACAGATCATGGCCATCAGGCCAAAACCGATACCAAGGCATATTGCAATATACTTTGTTTCTTTCATGCCACCCTGCTTTTAAAACTGGAAATAGATGAAAGCATTGACGCGCGTCAGCAACAGCAAAGCCAGTGCCAACATCAAACCAAGCGGCACCGCCCAACGCCATGATGGAAACCAGATGATTTGCGGCAGGTGGAATTTATCCTTCGGTTTACGCGCGGGTTTTGGTATTTCTTCCGCCGCGCCCGTGACATCAATCGCCAGCTTGCGGCGCATAATATCGTGCGCAGAGGGTGCCAAGAATGCCACGGCCAGCGCAATCCACAGCACATACCATTTTTCATTCAGGCGCAGGTTACGACTGGTGCCGACGGATTGAATATCCACACCGAAGGCACGTAGAACATCACCAATAACTCCTTGCGGGTTCTGCAGGGCAAGGCCGTGTTTGCCTTGCAAGCCGTCAATCACTTGCATGGCGGATTGCCAGTTCTCTGCACGGAAGAAAATCCACGCGAAAGCCACAGCCAGAAATGTCAGCGTAACACCCAGCACACGCGGCATTTTCCACGCGACAGTCTTCTGCCAGAACTGATGCACTATCAAATAAAACCCGTGCAGCGCGCCCCATGCCATAAACGTCCAGCTGGCACCGTGCCAAAACCCACCCAGTACCATCGTGATCATCAAATTCAACAACCGCCGCATTTTGCCCTTGCGATTGCCGCCCAGCGGAATGTAGAGGTAATCCCGCAAAAAACGCGACAACGTGATATGCCAGCGCCGCCAGAAAATGGCGATATTGCCGGATTTATAAGGCGCATAGAAATTCAGCGGCAAGCAAATACCAAACATCGCCGCCAAGCCAATCGCCATATCGGAATAGCCGGAAAAGTCGAAATAGATTTGCAGAGTATAGGAAATAACCCCGACCCATGCCTCGATCAACGTCAGTGTTGATCCGCGTGCGGCGGATTCAAAAACCGGATCGGCAATTTCGGCCAGATGATCTGCAATGCCGACCTTTTTGAACAAGCCGATGATAAACAGCGAAATCCCCATCGCCATTAATTTCCGCAGTCGCGCACTGGCAGGTTTTCGCATAAACTGCGGCATCATTTCGTTATGATGCACAATCGGCCCTGCAATCAATTGCGGGAAGAAGCTGATGAATAATGTGTAGTGCAGGAAATTAGGCTCACGCATCTGGTGGCGGTAGCTATCGACCAGCCAGGCAATTTGCTGGAAGGTAAAAAATGAAATACCAATCGGCAACACAATATCCGGCACGGACAACCCCGCCCCCATATCGTTCAGCGTGGTAAAAAACAGGCCCGTATATTTGTAATACCCAAGGGAGAGCAGATTAAGTGTGACACCTGAAAGCAGCAGAAATTTTCGACGTCCCTGCCCCGACCCCACACGCCCGATGAGCAGACTGAGCGAGAAGTTCATGGCGATAGATGCCAGTATCACCAGTACATAGACAGGTTTAAACCAGCCATAGAAGAATAAAGAGGCTATCACCAGCCACAACAAGGCAACTTCACGCACGGCATAGCGCTGCAACAGCTGATACACACCCCAAACAATCGGCAGAAAGGCCGCGATAAATGGCCAGGAGCTAAACAGCATCGGCGTGCCTAATTACATCAGACGCGATTTTTCAACCGCTGCCTGAATGAAAGAGGTAAACAGTGGATGCGGATCGAACGGGCGGGATTTTAATTCGGGGTGGAACTGCACGCCGACAAACCACGGATGATCCGGAATTTCGACGATTTCAGGCAGCTTGCCATCGGGTGACATGCCGGAGAAAACAAGACCTGCATCTTCCAGCTGTTTTTTATAAGTCGTATTGACCTCGTAGCGATGACGGTGACGCTCCGATATTTCGGTGCTGCCGTAAATCTCGGCCACTTTGGAGCCTTTGGTCAAAGCTGCACGATACGCGCCCAGACGCATGGTGCCGCCCATATCTCCGACTTCATTGCGACGTTCCAGATCGTCGCCTTTCATCCACTCGGTCATCAGGCCGACAACAGGATTGCCGTATTTACCAAATTCGCTAGAGCCGACATCGTTCAAGCCGGCCAAATTACGCGCGACTTCAATGACCGCCATTTGCATGCCCAAACAAATACCGAAGTACGGAATTTTATGTTCACGTGCAAATTGTACAGCGCGGATTTTACCTTCCGTGCCACGCTCCCCAAAACCGCCCGGCACCAAAATACCATCGACGCTTTCAAGAATATTCAGGCTGTCTGCTTTTTCAAAAATCTCGGCGTTCAGCCAAGACAGGTTCACTTTCACGTTATTAGCAAAGCCGCCATGCGTGAGCGCTTCGGAAAGAGATTTGTAACTGTCGAGCAAAGAGGTGTATTTACCAACAACGCCAATGGTGACTTCACCTTCAGGGTGCTGGATTTTGTGTAGAATTTCCATCCATTTGGACAGATCAGGATTTGGCGCTTCCATCTCGAAATAGCGCAGTACCTGATCATCCAGCCCTTCGCCGTGATAGCTGATAGGCACCTGATAAATATTGGGCACATCAAGCGCCGGAATAACACGCTCTGCCGGAATGTTGCAAAACAACGCACTTTTGCGGCGATCTTCCGCTGGAATTTCACGATCAGCGCGCACCAGCAGTATGGAAGGCTGGATACCAACGGAGAGTAATTCTTTGACCGAGTGTTGTGTCGGCTTTGTTTTCAGCTCGCCCGCTGTTTTGATGTAAGGCATCAGCGTGACGTGAATAAACAGCGCGTTCTTCAGGCCCACTTCGTTGCCGAACTGGCGAATAGCTTCCAGAAACGGCAGGCTTTCAATATCGCCGACCGTACCGCCCACTTCGCACAACACAAAGTCGGCATCGTCATTGTGGGAGCCGATGAATTCTTTAATCTCGTTCGTGATGTGCGGAATAACCTGCACCGTGCCGCCCAGATAATCGCCACGGCGTTCTTTTTGCAAAACGTTCCAGTAGATTTTACCTGTCGTCACGTTATCGGATTTACGCGCCGCCACGCCGGTAAAGCGTTCGTAATGGCCAAGATCCAGATCGGTTTCCGCGCCGTCATCCGTCACATAGCATTCGCCATGTTGATAAGGGCTCATCGTACCGGGATCGATGTTGAGATAAGGGTCAAGTTTGCGCAGGCGCACCTTGAAACCGCGGGCCTGCAAGACAGCGCCGAGAGCAGCAGACGCAAGACCTTTGCCAAGGGAGGAGACAACCCCGCCCGTGATAAATATATAGCGTGGCATCAGACGTGCTCCCCTATTGTCTGTTGTTTACTTCGCCAGCGGTGCTTTGGGTGTTTCCGGCTCGTTGGATTTTGGTGCCGGTTTTTCATCAACAGCTTCCACGGCTTCTGCTTCATCCATTGGTGCCACCGCAGCATCGCCATCTTCAGCCACAGCGGACTGGTTCAGCGTGACGGGGGTTGATTTATTGGCAATGTCCAAAACGCCTTCTGCTTTAGGGCGATGGCCAGCCATCACCGCCAGCAACAAGCTGGTCGCAAAAAAACAGGCCACCAGAATGGTGGTCATGCGCGTCATGACATCAGCAGAGCGGCGTGGCGTCATCATGTTGGACATAGAACCGCCGGAGCTGCCCATGAACCCGCCCGCTTCGGATGGCTGTAACAGCACAATCACGATAATGGCCAAGGAGACGATCAAATGGATGACCAGCAAAATTTCCTGCATGGATAGTCACTCTCTGCTAAATTATTATGAAAACGGTTAGCCCGATTTCCTTGTCTGTTCTTAAGCCCCCGTTTTAAAACGCCCACCATAAAAAAGCCAGTGCTTTTTGAAAAATGGCGCGCCTTGCAGGGCCCTTGGGTAAATATCTGTTATTCAAAGCTCTCTGTCGGGGCATAAACCTCTTCAATCGCCTCAGCATTAACGGATACATTGTATTTTTCCATCAAACCACGGCGATATTGCTCCAGCAGGTCGCCTTGCAAAGATTGCGTCAGCATCAGCTGCATTCTCTTCACTTCGGCCTCGGGTGCTTTTTCGGGCATATCGATCTTGCGGTCCAGCAGACGTACAAAGGACAAGCTATTCTCCCCGCGCACGGTTGTTGTCTGGCCAATTTTATCGAGGCTGAATAAAGCAGGTACCATGCCTTTGCCCAAGGCGGCTTCGGATGCCGGGCTGTTACGGCTCAGCATTTTGCTGCGCTCGATGCTTTTGCCAACGGCGCTTGCAACCTTGTCAAAAGATTCGCCCAGATTGATGCGGTCCATCACTTCGGCGGCTTTTTTGTCCAAGAGGTCGTTCTTCGCCTCGGTCTTCCAGCTTTTCACAACGTCAGCGCGGATATCAGCCAGTGCTTTCGGCTCGGCTTTATACACTTCGCGTGCGGACACAATCATAAACGCACCGTCCGATGTTTCGATCAGCGGGCTTACGCTGCCTTCGAGCAATTCGAAACCAGATGACAATACTTTATCCAGCATCGGGATATTACCCGGCGCCACCTTGCGACCTGTGGCGGCAGATGTACCGTCCGCTGTGATTTTCTCCAGCACTTCGGGTGTCACGTTAAACTGTTTTGCAACATCCACCAGATTGCCACCGCTTGCCAGCATGTCGTCAATCTCGTTTGCGCGCTCGTAAATCTGGTCTGCGCTTTTAACGGCTTTCAATTGCTTTTCAACATCCTTGCGCACATCTTCCAGCGATTTTTTTGTTCCTGCCTTCACAACTTTTACAACATGCACAATGTGCCAGCCAAAAGGTGTTTTAACAGGCGCTGAAATATCGCCGGGCTTTGTATCAGCAAAAGCAGCGGCAGACAGTTCTTCCGGAATTTCCTGCTCACTATACGTACCGGAGACAACATTCAGCTTTTTATCAGACTGGAATTCGGCTGCGGCCTTGCGCAGGTCTTTGCCAGCCAATGCTGCTTCGCGCAGCTTTTGGGCGTCTTCTTCGGTAGACAGGGCCACTTGCGCAATTTCGCGCGTTTCAGGCGTGGAGTATTCGGCGATATGTTCGTCGTAATACGCCTGTACGTCTTCTTCTGTCACCGCGACATCAATGCCAAGCGCTTTTGAATCCAGCATCAATACAGACAGCGTCCGGTATTCGGGCAGCATATAGCGATGTGCTGTTGCTTTGTATTCTTCTTCAATATCGGCATCTGTCGGCTCAGGCACTTTGCCGATTTCAGCAACACCCAGCGTGAAATATTCCGCGCGGCGGCTTTCATGCAGGTACTTCATGGCATCGCCCACCATTTGCGCTGGCGCGAAAGCACCGGTGGAGACAACCTTCAACAAGTTTTCTGCCGCCAGCTGAATTTTGACGTTTTGCATCAACTGCTGTTCGCTCACGCCCAAAATACGCAAGGTATATTGCAGGGCATCGTGTTCCAGCAAACCTTGCTTCGCCATCGGCGCCAGCATTTGTTCTTTGATGGCAACAGCGGCTGTTGCGTCATCAATCAAAATACCTGCGTCGCGCGCTTCTATGCTGAAGATGCGGGAATTGATTTCGTTGCCCAGCACGCGCTGCGGCAAACCGGTGCGATAGGCTTCGGCCTGTGTCACTTGTTGGTTACGCATGGCCATTTGCACCAGACGATCCAGATCAATGCTGGTGATTTTTTGGCCATCGACTTTGGCGACTGTTGTCTTCTTGATGTTGCGACCATTGCTGAACACGCCTTGCACATCCATCATCACCAACCCGCCTGCGGCCATGGCCAGCAAAAGCAGGAATACGTATTTAAGGATTGTGCCGCTGCGCATGGCTCGTAGCATGTGTTTCGCTCCTAGTGGTAAAATTCCTTGATAATCCACAGCTTTTTGGACAAGATGTCAAGGGTCTGCAACACTTGAAGGCGAAATTAACCGCCTTTTTATCCACATACTGCAAAACAAAGGAATTTCACCATGTCTGTTGCCAAACTGGTCGTCGGAAACTGGAAAATGAACGGCCTGCTGGCAGATAGCCGCGCGCGTGCCGAAGAACTGGCGCAAATGGCGAAAAACCACAAGGACGCAGCCTTTGAAATGGTATTATGTCCACCCGCCACACTCATCAATGCTGTGGCAGATGTGATTGCAGGTTCCCCCTTGGGTCTTGGTGGCCAAGATTGCCATCACGAAACCGCAGGCGCCTTCACGGGCAATATTTCGGGCGAGATGCTCAAAGACATGGGCTGCGGTTACGTGATTGTGGGCCACTCTGAACGCCGCCAGTTTCACCGCGAAACCAGTGCCGAGGTTGCCGCCAAAGCCGCCGCCGCACATGCCGCAGGCTTGGTTGCCATTATTTGCATCGGTGAAACGGATGATGAACGCAGCGCAGGCAAAGCAGACGAAATTGTGGTCGGCCAATTGCAAGCCTCCATCCCCGATAGCGCCACAGCTGAAAACACAGCCATTGCCTATGAACCTGTCTGGGCAATTGGCACGGGCAAGACTGCTTCGTCCGATGACATCAAACACATGCACGCACTCATTCGCACCAAATCGAGCGAGAAAATCAAAAACGGCGCATGGCTGCGCCTGCTCTACGGTGGTTCCGTCAAAGCCGGCAATGCCCCCGAAATCCTGCACCTGCCGAATGTGGACGGTGTGCTGGTCGGCGGCGCGAGTTTAAAAGCCGGTGACTTCTGGGCCATTGCACAGGCGAGCCAGAAGTAAGCCCCGCATGAAAACATATTCCGGATTATTGCTGGCGATACTCTCGCTGTCTTTACTGACGGGCTGTACGGATTCAATGCTGACGCCCAAGAACCACGCCACCTTACGCCAAATAAAGAAATACGAAACATACCGAGACATAACAAACGCTGACGAGCAAGCGAAGCTGTTTCACGAGATAATCATGTATTCAGCTATACATACGGCAAAAAAGGCCCATAAAAAAGGTGACAATCGGCCCATATCTCTAGCGATGGGTTATCATGCGTCAGAGACGGATGCCACACTTTTTGGCGTTACATGCAGCGAGCCCGTTGAAACGATTAAAGTTGTTTTCGGCTGTGTCCCGCCACCCATTGTCTATTTCAAAATGATGTTGGAATACAACAAAACGCTTCTGGAGCAACCGAAGTTTCCTCACAAAAATATCTGCAGTATAGATGAAAAAGTATTTCAGATTTTTTCCGCAAAAGACGACAGCTGGGAAAGCGCAGACAAAAAAGAGTAACCCCTACTCTGCCAACATCCCCACAGGGGTTGCCTGTGCTGCGGCAGTGTACGGCGCATTCATTTTCATCCGGCGATTGATCAACTCGCTCATCGGCACCAGATCAAACCCCTTGGCCTGCAAGGTGGGTAACCATTTTTCAAGCGCGTCCAGCGTCACATCTTTCGGATGACCAATGGCAACGGCGGCGCCAGTTTTGCGTGCAATACGTTCCAACCGCTCCAGCGATGCCAGCACGTGGGACATATCTTCGTAATGATCCAAAAACACATCGCGATGCGTGGTACGCACGGATGCGGCACGCGCCGCTTTCTCGCCGATGCTTTCAGGGGCTGTCATGGAATCCAGGAAATAAACGCCGCGTGCTTTTAACTCTTGTACCAGAATATCCATACCCGCGCGGTCTTGCGTAAAGGCGCTGCCCATGTGGTTGTTCACGCCCACATAACCGCCGAAAGCATTCAGGTTGGCATTAATGCGGGTTTTTAATTCTTCCGGTGAATGATCCACGCCCAGATAGTTCGGGCCCGGATTAACACGCATACCTTCAGGCGCCATGGGCAGATGCACCATCAGCTCATGCCCTTTGGCGGCGGCCGCTTTGGTTTGCAGGGAAACATGCGGGCTATAGGGTAGATAGGCCAGCGTCACCCCTGCCGGTAAATTCACCGCGCGGGGGGAGCGTTTATGATCCAGTCCCATATCATCAATCACGATGGCGATGGCTGGACGGGTGCCTGTGGGCACGGCTGTGATGCTGGACGGGAACGGTGTCATGTCTGCTGCGCTATCATCTGCAGTGCAGCCCTCGGCCTTTTGCGGGCTGTTGCGGCTATCCATCCAATAGATATCGCTAAAATCGCCCAAAAGGTCGATATCGGACGCGCGCGCGAAAGGCACGGCTGCCAACGTCAATAGCGCGACCAGAATAAGACTATGTAGGAAATACTTCATAAAAGCCCCTTGAAACCAGACGTATCATGCCGAGTTTGTGTTGTTCTTTCCAGCCCAAAAGCAAAAAAACTTGACACAGACGGAGAACTAAATTAGAACAAAGTAAGAATATTCCGCATAGGAGGGATTTAAAACCATGCTGACACAGAAACAACGCGACCTTTTGCTGTTCATCAACGATTACACGCAAAAAACCGGACTTTCGCCGTCTTTTGAAGAAATGAAGCACGGGCTGGATCTGAAATCCAAATCCGGTATCCACCGTTTGATCAATGCATTGGTGGAACGCGGTTTTCTGGAGCGTTTGCCCAACAAGGCCCGCGCACTTGAAGTCAAAAAACTGCCCGAAAACGTGCCCCAGTTGAACACGGTCACCCGCCGTGACCCCAAAGAAGGTGTGAAATCCAACTTCAAACAAAAACACCTGAACGCCAGCAGCAGCATGGGCAGCCGTGATGATAGCTACAACGCGTCCAATGTGAACGAGATTATTGCCATCCCCATGATGGGTAAAATCGCCGCTGGTACGCCGATCGAGGCCCTGCGCCACGACCACGAAAGCATTGATATGCCCATCAGTATGTTCGGCGGCAGCCCCGGTTGCTATGCCCTGACGATTGAAGGCGATTCCATGATGAAAGCCGGTATCATGGATGGCGATATTGTGATTATCGAGAAATGCGAACGCGCCAATGACGGCGATATTGTGGTGGCGCTGGTGGATGAAACCGAAGTGACGCTGAAGCGCCTGCGCCGCGAAGTCGGCTCGGTTGTCTTGATGCCGGAAAACGATGCCTATCAGCCCCTGCGCCTGCCGCCCAACCGCGTGCGTATTCAGGGCCGTTTGCGCAGTCTGTTCCGCAACTACTAAAAACGCTGCAAAATCAGTCCGTTAAGAATCCGTGCTTTACATTTAAAATGGATAAGGTATAACTTTCCATTAAAGTTACGGAAAGAAAAAAATATGCTCTACGCAAAAACAGCGACTTACGGTGTGCTTCATATCATTGTGTCTTTTCTGGTCGGTTGGCTGGTCAGTGGCGATATTCATATCGGCATCGGCATTGCCATGGTCGAACCGCTGGCACAAATCTTCGGCTTTTACCTGCATGAAAAATCCTGGGTCAAATTCCTGAACAAACGTGCCAGCAAAGATGCACCTGTTGCCGAAATCAAAATGACCAGCTTGCCCTGCTGCATGGCCACAGCTGAAATGCTGAAAAAGGCGCAAAGTACAGGCAAAAAAGCGGCGTAAATTTAAAAGCGCGGGATTCCAGTTTGCTTCTTTTATCGGGCGTGCATCATGAGCACCATCACATTCAATACACTTGCGGCCCAGTCACCCACCGAGAAAATCCTGCGGGAACTCGGCTGCGAATTTGAGCGCCGCGATGATGGCACGTATTTCGTACATGACGAAATTAACCTCTCCGGTAAAAACCTGAAAGCACTACCCGATTTATCACGCGTGCATATGGGCGGCAATTTTTATTGCGAGAACAATCCGGAGCTGGTGGATTTGCGCGGCGCGCCCTATCGCTGCGATACAAACTTCTTTTGTGGCAACAACGCAAAACTTGCGTCTTTGGTGGGCTCTCCCGAATATGTCGGCTGTGATTATTCCTGCTGCAGTAACCCTTCCCTCACCACACTCAAAGGCGCCCCGCAAACCGTGGGATTGAACTTCATGTGCGCCAATAATCGCTGGCTGGAAAGCCTCGAAGGGGGGGCAACAGACGTCGGCGGATTTTACGTGTGCAAGATGAACCCGCAGCTTAAATCACTGGAACATGCCTCCCAAAAGTTTATGGAGCTACATTCCGATTTCGGCACCTTCAAAAACTGGAAAGAAGTCCCCGAAGAATTACAAACATCACAAGAAACACGTGACCGCCTGCACCGTGCACACATTGCGCGTCAGGTGCAATCCGCAACCATCTTGCAAAGCAGCATTACCGTTGGCCCGACGCTAAAATTACGCAGCCCACGCGGCTGATCTATTTTTCACTCGTCTCGCGTTTTTGATACGGTTTGCCCGTCCATGGCCGCACGCCGCGTAAAGAGGCGACGTTTTGTAACGTGACCTGACCATCTGGCTGTACATAGATGCTATACGCACCATGATCCCGCAGCCGCCATTTATCAAAAACCTGCACCTGTTTGCGACATCCACGTAAAGCTTCCAACACAAGGCCGCTGAAAACTATATCTGCTTGTTTACACGCCTTGCTGCCCATCTTTTCATCAAAAACAAAAGCTGTTGTGGCACCGTGTAATTGATACAGGCACAGCCCCTTTTGACAGGTTAAGCGGTCATCTGCGGCTATCTGCGGCTTAGCGTCATCCGTTTCGGGCCAGCTTTGCGGTGGCAGGTCTGCGCGGCCTTCACGAATTTGCCATTGCTCCCGCACAAATTTTTCACGTCGCAGGCTGGAAAACAACAATCGGCCCGATGCATCGCGCACGGCAAA
>JBGTNC010000112.1:0-8865 GCA_041743265.1 Alphaproteobacteria bacterium
AGCACTGCTTTCGCACAAGGCCGATTTAAACCAACCTGATAAGTTCGGTAATACACCCTTGCATGCAACGGTGCGCCATTGGCTGGGGTCAAATTCACCCTTTGTTTTATTAGCAATGTTGCAGGCAGGCGGGGATGTTCATGTTAAAAACAAGGCCGGTTCCTCACCGCTCGACATTGCCGTGAATACAAGAAAAACGCCGGAAGAAAAAAAGAGCGTGACGGAAATGTTCACACGCTATGCGGCAAAGCATAAAGCAGCAGCAGACGCATTGCAGCAGCATATCCAGTCAGAACAGGATAAGCTGCGCAAGCTCAGCCGGCAAAAGCCGGGATTAAAGCTGAAAAAGTAAAAGACCTTACTGGTTCATCAGTTTGAAGAATTCATCGTTATTCTTCGTGTCTTTCATCTTATCAATCAGGAATTCAACCGCATCGACGGTGCCCATAGAAGACATTAGCTTGCGCAAAATCCACATTTTGCTGAGCGTGCCATCTTCAACAAGCAATTCTTCCTTACGCGTACCGGATTTTTGAATATCGATCGCGGGGAAGACACGTTTGTCGGAAATTTTACGGTCCAGTACGATCTCGGAGTTACCGGTACCTTTAAATTCCTCGAAAATAACCTCGTCCATGCGCGAACCTGTATCGATCAAAGCTGTCGCGATAATCGTGAGCGAACCACCTTGTTCAATGTTACGGGCCGCACCAAAGAAGCGCTTCGGGCGTTGCAGAGCATTTGCATCCACACCACCTGTCAGAACTTTACCGGATGACGGCACAACCGTGTTATAGGCGCGGCCAAGACGTGTCACGGAATCGAGCAAAATAACAACATCGCGTTTATGCTCCACCAGACGTTTGGCTTTTTCCAAAACCATTTCGGCAACTTGTACGTGACGTGCGGCAGGTTCATCAAAGGTTGAAGAAATAACTTCACCCTTGACCGAACGCGCCATGTCGGTCACTTCCTCTGGACGCTCGTCGATCAGAAGAACGATCAGGTAAGCACCAGGGTGATTGGTTTCAATAGAATTGGCGATGTTTTGCATCATAACCGTTTTACCGGTACGTGGCGGCGCCACAATCAACGCACGTTGACCGAAGCCGAGCGGGCAAACTAGTTCAATCACGCGCTGCAATTGCACCAATACAGGACCCTTACCGCGACGCTGCGGGGTGCCAATGGTGCCGGCTGTCGGGTCGTCCAGCTCCAGCTGGATTTTACGATCAGGGTATAGCGGGGTCAGGTTATCAAAGTTAATGCGGTGTTTAATCTGCTCTGGTGGCTCAAAGTTGATTTGGTTGACACGCAGCAGCGCGAAATAACGTTCGCTATCTTTCGGTGCGCGAATTTCACCTTCAACCGTATCGCCTGTACGCAGGCTAAAGCGCTTGATCTGGCTGGGGCTAACGTAAATATCATCAGGCCCTGGCAAATAATTTTCTTCGGGGGAGCGCAAGAAACCAAAACCGTCTTGCAAAACTTCCAGTACACCGGCGCCGGAAATTGGAATATCTTCTTCGGCCAATTGCTTCAGGATGGCAAACATCATTTCTTGTTTGCGCAAAGTAGAAGCATTTTCGATACCGACTTCTTCTGCGTATTCCAGCAGTTCTGCGGGCGATTTTGTTTTCAGCTCCTGCAGGTCCATCGGCTTAATATTGGGGTCGCGGCGGGCGGCTTCTTCATCGGCTGCGATTTCTTCGGCGGTTGGTTCTTGCGGTTGGCCATTGCCGTTACCGTTACCGTTGCCATGGCTGCGATTGCCGCCATGATTGGAGCCGGGATGCCGTGTGCGTTTTACCACTGGGATGCTCTTTCGTTCTGTCGTGTTTTAAGATGGGGTGGGTGAGATTTGTTTCAAAAATCTATGGGGAATAAAAATTGTGCCGAATGCACAAAAATTCACGCTGGTTCAAGGTGCTGGATATTCTTTTGAATGATATCTCGCGCGGGAAAGTCCTTTTCAGCGGATATCTTAACTTTATCAAAATTCCATATCGTTGTCAAAGGGGGGAATTGAGAGATTTCTTTGGTTTTTACAGTTTACGTAATGTTTAAAACGGTTTCACAATCACCATGATCACGATCAAAATCATCAAAAGCGTCGGTATTTCGTTGATCTGACGGTAAAATTTGGCCGGTTTCGCGTTTTCATCCCGCAAAAAGACTTTCCGACGTACGGACAAGTACCCGTGGAAACCGCTCATGAGCACAACGGCGGTAATTTTTACATGCATCCACCCCCCCGACATAATCGCCGGATTGGCAATAATCAGGCAAAGGCCTAAAGCCCAAGTCACAATCATGGCAGGGTTCATGATCACACGCAGCAATTTACGCTCCATGATTTTCAATGTTTCCGACAGCTCGGACGCTTTATCCGCATCTGCGTGGTAAACGAACAAGCGCGGCAGATACAACATGCCTGCCATCCACGAAATAACGGCAATCAGATGAAAGGCTTTAAACCAGTCATAGTGGGTTAGAATAAAGTCTTGCATGAAGGCTTCCTGTGTTTCTGATTTTTTAAAGCGTACAGCCGCAGCGGTTGAATGTCACGGGACAAAAGCGCGGACGTTCTGCACCGTCCAGGCTTGTCTGAACCAGATTGGCAAGACTACCAATAAAATCTGGATGCACAGATACGGTGGGTACACGCGCAAAATAAGGCACACCTTTTTTATGTGCATATTCGCGGTATTCTTCTTCAATCTCCACCAGTGTTTCCACATGCTCTGAGACAAAGGCATGCGGATAAATAATAACACCAACGTTATCTTGCGCAGCTTTATCCAGCGCTTCTTCGGTAGAGGGGCCGATCCATTTTAAAGGGCCAACACGGCTTTGATAGCATATCTGCCAATCAAGATTTTCAATGCCGAGTGCCCGAACAATATCTTCGGCAGTTTTTTCGCATTGATGTTGGTACGGGTCGCCGCCTTCAATAACTTTTTCAGGCAAGCCGTGTGCGGAAAACAAAACGCGTGTTTTGGGTGGCGCGGTTTTAAGTGTTTGATGAATTAAATCTGCAGATGCTTTGATAAACCCTTCGGCCAGCGGGTAACAACAGATTTTATCCGTGGGTACATTCAACCCAATTTTATCAGCTTCGCGCTGCCAGTCCTGTATGGATGAAAAGGAAGTGGTTGTTGAAAATTGTGGATATAGCGGCAGCAGAATAATTTTATCCGGCGCGTAGGCTGTGACTTGTTTCACTACATCTTTCGCCAAGGGATGCCAATACCGCATGGAAACAAAAACTTTTGTATTTTCTGTGCCCAGTAATTTTTGCAGCGCATCTGCTTGTGCTTGTGTGTTTTCAAGCAAGGGGGATTTCCCGCCCAATGCGGCATAGGATGTTTTTGCAGCGCCTTTGCCCCGGCTATACGCAATCCACTTCGCAATAAACCAGCGGATTGGCAAGGGTGCGCCGATGATATTTTTATCCATGAAGAAATTGAATAAAAACGGCTTGATGGCGGCTTCTTCGGAAGGGCCACCTAAATTCATCAACACAACGGCTGTTTTATTTTTTGAAGGTATGTTTGTCATGTACCGTTTTTATAAAGGACGTTTAAAATCATGAACCAGATCCACCAGCTGGCCCACATGCGCCGGCGGCGTTTCTTTGATCACGCCGTGGCCTAGATTAAAGATATAGGGCCGGCCTGCGGAGGCTTCCAGAATTTTTGTGACGGCTGATGCCATTTTATCCCCACCTGCCAATAAAACTTCCGGTGCCAAATTTCCCTGTAAACAAAGGGTTTTCGGAAACATATCGAATTTGGCGGCAGGGTCTAGCCCAAGACCGGAAATGCCCGTCATTTCTGCATAGCGCAGATATTTATCCGACGCTTGTCTTGGAAAGCCAATAACAGGGAAGCCGGGATATTGCTTGCGGATCGTATCAATCATTCTTTTTGTCGGCTGGATCACCCAATCATCGAAATGCGCCGGCGGAACAAGCCCCGCCCAGCTGTCAAAAATCTGGACAACATCCGCGCCATTTTTAATTTGTGATAACAAATAAACGGCAGTGATGTCTGCCAGCTTATTTAAAAATACATCAAAGGCTTCAGGGTCCGCCAGCGCCATTTCACGTGCACGGCTAAATGTGCCGCCCCCGTGTCCTTGCAGCATATAACAAGCTACCGTCCAGGCAGCGCCTGCAAAGCCGATCAATGTTTTCTCAGGCGCTAAATCTTGCTTTACACGGGTGAGGGTTTCATACACAGGCAAAAGGTTTTGCTCAAACCCGTCGATATTCAAGGCATCGAATGCTTGCAGGTTCTGTAAAGGGTCAAGTTTTGGCCCCTCGCCTTCGACAAATTCCAGCTTTTGGCCCAAAGCATGGGGAATGACCAGAATATCTGAAAACAAGATAGCGGCATCCAGATCAAACCTGTGTAGGGGCTGTAGCGTGATTTCAGCGGCCAGAGAGGGTGTGTAGCAAAGTTTGAGGAATGACCCTGCCTTTGCACGCAGCTCCCTATATTCGGGCAGATAACGGCCTGCCTGACGCATGAGCCATAAAGGTACATCACTGGTCACGTCGCCTTGAAGGGAATGGATCATCTTTTTAGGTGTTTTTATATCTTGCATGGTCTTTCCGCCTGTTCTGAATGCACCGTGCCTTTTTTTAACAGGAAATGCAATTCAAGCCCGACCCTTCATATAAATAATAGATATATAAGAAGGATGTTGGAGTCTGTTGGCCGGTGGATAATGTGGATTGAATCTTGTCCACCGTGTTATCCCGCGCATGGATTTTTTAGATCAACGGAGATATTCACAAATGTGTTGTGTGTAAGTGCAATTTCAAGAAGATTTTCAAAGAAAACCGTATTTGTGGATAATGTGGATTGTTTTCAGGATTCCGTGAAATAGAGTTATCCCCGTTATTCAATTCCGGAGTCCTTACGGTATGAAGGGACTCATAACCATAGGTACTATCCCCCGCATTATAGGGGATTATTTTATCCAGATTCATATCCCCTCGTTTATCCCTGTGCTTATCCACAGAATCAGCCATTCGGGCTTTTCTTCAATGGTTAATCCCGATAGGATAAATATCGCGTTTGAACACGTTGCGTTTATGGGGATCGCAAAATGACAGAAGACTGGCAAAAGCTGGACGTAGAAAAGGCCGCACGGATTTTGAGCGAGATTAATCCGGAGCTGGAGCCTGTTCCTTTCAGTATGGAAAGCACAACTGTGCGCAGCCAGAAATTGCCCTTTTATAAAGATTACGAGTTTATTGAGCTGACAGATATGTCAGCTGTGCCGGGCGCGCGTAAGTTCGCTATTTATAAGCCAGGCGATGTGAACGTGATCAATTGGACGAACCAGACGATTTATGAAGCCAACGAAAAAGCCCCCATTAAGCTCGATGACCGCAATGTTGTGCCGTATGTGAAGTTTTTCTTTAACTATGTACGCGGCCGTCATGGACGTTTTTTGATTATCGAGACGATCGACGATATCCGTTGGCAAGTCGAGCCGCCGCTACAGGGCCGCAAGGTGATGCAAGAGATGCTCTCGCCTGTCGCTATTGCCGGTCAAGATGATGAAGGCACATATAATCTGGAAGCCTATATGGTTTTCAAAGATTCATTATTCAAAACACAGATCCATGTCAAAGCAGACGGGCTTGTGAGTATGTCTGAAGAAGAATTGAAAATTGAAGGCATGCCTATCTTGCAAGATTCAGCGGCCTGACTTATCACGCTTTAAATCGGAACCTTAAATGAAACCCCTTTTTCAAGAGCCTGCGGGCCGTGAAAACAAACCCGCGTTTGAAGATATTCCCGAAGACATGCTGCACAAAATTGGCCGGCGGTTATCGGGCGAGGTGGTGGACGGACAAGCGGTTTACGGCAGTTATTCGGCTTCTGCCGGCTATATGCTGACGATGGATTCTAGCCTGAAGATTTTTGCAAAGGGTAATCACCCCGGTGAAATGGCGCATGGCGCACAAAACCTGCGTCAGGAAATTGCGGCCTATGAAAGTCTCGCTGTTTTAAAAGATGTTGCCCCTTCTTATTACAGCTTTGTCAGCGATGGCGATGAAGATGGCTGGATGCTGGGCCTGTGGGAATTTATTACACAAGACCCCATGGCGCATGCAGCAACAGGCTTGCAAGATGCAATGGCCGCGTTAACTGCTGTACATGCCTATACACCGCCTGCAGATATGCTGGAGCCCTTGGCATCAAAAAATTACATGGCGCAGTTTTTGGCGGATGAGAAAAAGTGGCGCCGCATTCAAGACGATTTAATTGTGCAGGAAAAATTCTTGGCCTTGTTTGAAGATAAAGCACAAGGCGCGGCATGGTTAAAAGGTGCTTTGCCACAGCTTGTATCTCTGCAAGAAAAAGCGGCAGATGGATTTTTTGCGACAGGTATGATCCACGGTGATTTGCGGATGGATAATATTTTGTTTTCGCAAAAACGCACATTGCTGATTGATTGGCCGAATGTTTGTATCGGCCCGCGTCTTTTGGATTTGCTGTTTTTGTGCCCACATCTGGAATCGATGGGCATTGGTAAAGCAGAAGATTTTTTAGAAATCTATCGCGAGGCTGGCGGTGTAGCTTTTGCCGACGCGACAAAAGAAACAGACGAGCTGGCGATGATGCTGGCGGCCATTTCCGGTGTCTTTGCGGATCAAGCCTATCGCGCTGTACCTGAAAAACTGCCACGTTTGCGCTGGATGCAAAAATCCATGCTTTTGGCACAGTTAAATTTTCTTTCACGTATCGGGAAAATCGAATCACCCCCGCGTTTCGCCGGTCAGGCCTAGTTCGCCACAGATTTTTTCCCGTTTTTGATCCCCCGTTCCCGTAAATCAGGCAAAATCTGCCTATATGTTTACGTAATAAGATAATTATCCTGCTTTTTTCGGCATCGAAAAGGGTTATTAACCATCTCCAGTCCATGATGAAGGTGCTAAAGGGGAAAAAACTGCCTGTTCAGGAATTTCTAAAGGAGCTGGGAAAACCCGACAGAGAGTAAACCGGACCGGTTTTTGTGCAGGCAAGTATAAAGGGTGTGATCATGGGTAACGAAGTCGATTGTGGTGGTGATACAAACGTCCGGCCTGACAAGCGCCGGTTCAAGGATACAAGCGGCAGATTGCGCCACGGTAAAGCGCATCATCTGTCCCATCGGGCCAGCCTGGACTGGCGCTTGGACCAACGCACCGTATGTGATGCCAATGGGCATGATGCAGAAATTGTTCCAGTAGAAATGTTGCGCAACATTATTTTGCAAAGCCGTACAGGCGCCATGCTGTTGTCTGGCCCCGCCGTTGAAAATCTGGACATTATCTATGACAGCCAGAATCCGGCATCTCAGTTTTATCCGGCGGCAGATGGCCGTATGATTGTGACCTTAAATCCGTATCGTCCGATGGGCGATTTGATCAACCTGCTGGCGCATGAATTGCGCCGCGTTTGGCAGCACCATCAAGGTGCTTTGGTCAACCCGCTGGATTTTGAACCGGATGAAGCCATTCTGGTCAACCGCGCACAACAGGCCGACGTTTTGATGATTTCGATCAAAGTTGCATGGGAGCTGAAACTGGGCGGCATGTCGGAAGCGTGGGATTTTATGATCGGTTCGCCCATGGCCGATGTCAGCCGTACTTTTGAAATCAAAGCGCAGACAGATTTCCGTACTTTGAACAACGGCGAGGCCGCACGGGCCGCTTACGATAAGTTTTTTGAAGACAGCCGAACCAAAATCCACGACAAGCGTATTATTCACCAGATGTTGCTGGATGAAGTGGGCTACATGAAATCGACCAAGCGTCGGGAGCGTGTTTCCATGGATCTGTTCAAGCGTCTGGGTGAGCTGCCGCAGGGCAAAAACTATCTGTCCATGAAGGCAAGTCGCACACCGCTGGATACATGCTATGCAACGGTCGAAGATCGGTCGAATGCGAATTTCTTGTGGTTCATCAAGTTTGAACGCAGCTTTCAGGAAAAAGAAAAGCAGATGATTGAAGAGTCGGTGAAACTGTCGGTGCAAGTTGTAGATTTTGCACATTTTGCTGCCAGTGCCCGCCGCGTCGCAGAGACACAACAGTAAAAGCAGGTCACTGTTTTTTTGGGAGGCAGTATGTTTGAAAGATGCGGAGAAGAGCGAATACGCTTTCGTCTGCAAGACCTTTCAGACGGTATGCCGGATGTTGTTTCGCGCGATCCTCTCAAAGATTCTTTTGCGGCCTATTTGCGCAGTCTGATTTTAATTCTTGATCAAAGCCCGACAGGGCGTAGTCTGCTGCGCACAGCCATTGCGCAGGATATTACCGTGGGACTAGACCCGTTGCTGGAAGCGCAAGCGAGTTTTTTTTACCCGCAGCAGCAACGCCTTGATCTGGGATATCAGACATCTTCTCTACAAAAGACGGAAAAGGGTATCAGCCGCTATCTTGCCTCTTTTACAGGCGGTTTGCGGCGTATCTGGCATTTCCATCGCGGCGTTGCGCCGGATGTATCTTTGCTGCCGCAGGATTTTGTTCGCTATAGCCGGGTGGAAGAAGCAGATGTTGAATCTGTATCGCATCTTGTTGCATGGGAATTACGCGGCGCGGGCCCCTGTTTTTTCTGGCGGCACATGCTGGCGGGTACAAACGGTGATATTGCCTTGGCTTTTGCGCGTACAGCATCGGCACACCCGCGGCATCAATTTGACGGCACTGCATTGCGCGCCGGATTTTTGCAGTGGTTTACAGTGGGCGAGCGGGTAGATGCGTGTGATCACCTCGCGCTGGAAATCATGGATATGGCCTTATTGGATAGACGTCCTGAAACGGCGATTGGCCGGTATAAACTGAACCGTGATGATTTGGCT
>JBGTNC010000113.1:0-2030 GCA_041743265.1 Alphaproteobacteria bacterium
ATTTAAAGGGGTTGGTAGAAAGCGTTGTCAGCGCATCAATTTGTTCAGTAACACGCATGGTGCCAATTTCGGCAGCAATGGAAGCACCAATGCGCCCTGCCACCATCAAACCCGCCAAGACCGGCGCCAATTCGCGCGTGACGGACAAGACGACAACGGTGGCCACGGCCCCTTCGGCAGAAAAGCGTGAAAAGCCTGTGTAACTTTGCAAGGCCAGCACCATCCCCGTGAACAGGGCGGTCATGCCGACAACCGGTAAAGAGTAGTACCCGATATCAATCACCTGCCGCCACAAAAGACGCGGATAGAACGGTGGGGTCACGCAGTGATACACACCGCGCGCGGCGAATGAAAACAAACGCCCCACGGCGGCAAAGAAGCTGAGAACTGTGGCACCAATCGCCTGAAAAAAATCACCGATAGATGTCAGCGCAGATGTGTTTTGTGTGGCCGCTGTGTCTGTATTGTTTTCCATGCTGCTCATGGCGTACCCCCGATATATGTGCGCGGCGTGCGAAGGCCGAGCCCTGTCAGAATTTCATAGCCGATCGTGCCGGCAGCCGCCGCCAGATCATCCACCAGTTGATGGGGCCCCAGAATTTCTACCGCATCACCAATGGCGGGCGTTGCCGTCAAATGTGCCACATCGATGATAACAGAATCCATAGAAACGCGCCCAATCACGGGGCATTTTTCACCTTTGATAAAAACACTGCCCGATCCTGTCAGGCTGCGGAGATAACCATCGGCATATCCAATTGAAACTGTGGCGCATGTGGCGGGCTGCGTCACCCGATACCCCGCACCGTAGCCAACAGTCCCCGCAGTGTCAATTTTTCTGATTTGCAGAATACGGCCCTCGAACGTGGCCACGCCCTGCATCGGGTTCACACTTTGGTCAGTCGGGTTGATTCCGTAAATTGCGCAGCCCGGACGGGCCAAATCAAAATGATAATCCGTGCCCAGAAACACCCCGCCCGAATTAGCAAAGCTGTAGCGCAAGGGCTGGCCCAGCGCTGCCGTCAGTTTTTGAAACATTTGCAGCTGTTCGGCATTTTTTTCGTGGCTTGGCTCGTCTGCGCAGGCCAGGTGGCTCATCACATAGCGTATATCCAGCGCCTTGAAGATATCGCGGTGCTGATCTGCCAGCATTGCGACTTCCACGGCGGTCAGGCCCAGACGGTTCATGCCTGTATCAATATGAATGACGGCAGGCAGGCGTTTTTCCAAGGTGGCGGCCGCTTCTGCCCAATACAGAATATCTTCCAGACTATTCAGCACAGGCACGAAGCCGGAACCCGCAAAGCGTTGTGCATCCACACCGCGCGGGCCTTCCAGCACGTAAATGGTTGGCGCATCGACGATAATTTTTGAATGATTGACAGGGCTATAGGGGACAGATTTGGCAACGGTGCCAAGGGCCGTTTGTACTGTCAGCCCCTCTTGCCACTGCGCGACAAAAAAATGGCGGCAGCCTTGCGTAAACAATATACGCGCAATGGGGCCTGCGCCAAGGCCATAACCATCGGCTTTGACCACGCCTGCGCAATCCGCGCCGGTTTTGAGTTTTTTCTTGAGCAAAAGCCAGTTCCGCGCCACGGCGTCCAAATCCACAACAAGCCGTGAGGACGGCTTGTCATACCGCGCATCACTCATAATCTTCCACCGTATAATTGGCAAGGTCGCTAAAGCGTGTGAATTCGCCTTCGAAATGCAGCTTCACAGTACCAATGGGGCCGTGACGCTGTTTGGCAACAATACATTCGGCAACGTTGTGGGACTCTTCCATGCGCTTCAGCCAGTCATCGTGGCGGGAGGCAAATTTATCGCTCGCTTCTTCGGGGCGCGATGCGGGCTGCTCACGCTCCAGATAATATTCTTCGCGGTAGACGAACATGACGATATCCGCATCCTGCTCAATAGAACCGGATTCACGCAGATCTGACAGCTGCGGGCGTTTGTTGTCACGCGATTCAACCGCACGAGAAAGCTGTGACAGGGCCAAGACAGGAACATCCAGCTCTTTCGCC
>JBGTNC010000114.1:0-11248 GCA_041743265.1 Alphaproteobacteria bacterium
AATAATACGGTCAATGGTTTTGGATGCCGTATTGGAGTGCAGGGTGCCGAAAACAAGGTGACCTGTTTCCGCCGCTGTCAGCGCCAATGAAATTGTTTCATGGTCACGCATCTCCCCCACCAGAATAACGTCCGGATCCTCACGCAGCGCACTTTTCAGGGCGCGCCCGAAACTGCGCGTATCGTTACCCACCTCGCGGTGGTTGACGAGCGCTTTTTTCGACGGGTGGAAAAACTCCACCGGATCTTCGACAGTCAGAATGTGGGATGCATCGTTCTCGTTAATATGATTGATCATAGAAGCAAGCGTGGTTGACTTACCCGAACCGGTTGGCCCTGTCACCAGCACCAAACCTTTTTCAAGCTCCGCCAGGCGGCGAATAACCGGCGGCAGATCCAGCTGTTCCATGGTTGGAATTTTCGTCGGGATCACACGCAAAACGGCGGCAGCACCTGCACGGTTTGTAAAAGCGTTCACACGAAAACGCGCGTCTTGGCCCAATGAAATAGCAAAGTCATGCTCAAGCTCGCGCTCGTACACAGAACGTTGTTCTTCTGTCATGATCGAAAACAACATGCCGCGAATTTGATCACTGCTCAGCACATCTGTTTTAATGCGCTGCAATTCACCATCAATACGCACAATCGGCTGGTTATCCCCGCTCAAGTGAAGATCCGAGCCCTTGTTATCGAGCGTGAATTTTAGAAGTTCGGTAATTTCCACAGTAACCCCCCTAGGTGACTTGTATTATAGCGGATAAACCCCTGAGAAAAGTAATGATTCCGCATCTTCAAGATTAAAGATATAAACTGAAAAAAGGGTAAATTATTTACAAACGACTTGGCCCGTTCTCCAGATTTTTTGTATATGGCAAACACTACGCGTGAACGAAGTAGATACCGTGTCCTAAAAGCACCGCAATAAAAGCCAGTATCAAGGCGGGGCCAAAAGGAAACTCCCGCTGCCCCGTCATTTTCCGCCACACCAATGCCAGCACAACGCCAAAGCCGCCGGATAGAATCAAAAACCAGGCAAGATTATTGGCAGAAAAGCCGAGCCATATACCGCTTGCCGCAAAAAACTTTACATCCCCCAACCCCAGCGCTTCCCGCTGCATCACCCACAAAAAAACCTGTCGTAGCAAAAAAGCGCCGCCGCCATAGACCAGCACCGCGCCCAGCCCCTCGCCGCCCTTTTCAAGCAAGAAGGCGGGTGGATTAAAAGACACGCAGCCAGCAATCAACAGCGCCAGCAACCCCAGCAGAAAAATGCTCAGGTTCAGACCGTCTGGAATGATTTTATGATGCAGATCGATATCAATGATCGCCACAAGAATAGCCGCCAGCATAAACAGGCACAGGCCAATGGCAGTAAAGCCATACACCTTATAAAACGCAAGGCACAGCGCCAACGTTGCCAGTTCAATAAGTGGATAACGCAGACCAATCACCGCCTGACAATAGCGGCAGCGGCCTTTTTGCAGCAGCCATGAAAACAGCGGCACAAGATCGCGCACGCCCAAATCATGGTTACAGGTGGGACAGGCAGAGCGTTTTTTGGCAACAATGGATATACCGCGCGGCACCCGCCACGCCAAAGCCGTGGCAAAACTGCCCAGACACAAGCCAAGAAAGACCGTCAGACAGAGCCAGAACACTTCCGGTATGGCGACAGTTGCAACCTCGGACATGCGTATAAATACACCCGGTTAATAGCTAAGGGTGATCAAACGCTGGCGAATGGATTCAATCGGCAAGGGCTCGGAAATCAGGCCATCGGCATACATATGCACAATGCGCTGATACAACGGGCCCGCCACATCTGCACGGCCCATATGGTCATACAACACAGCGCGGTTATACATGATCGATGCATTTTCCGGCTTGAGCGCATCTGCGACATCCAAATAACGCAATGCCTCTTCAAAGTTGCGCATGCCGGCATACGAAATGCCCAGCTGCGCTGCGATGTCGGCATTGTAGGGATAAGCGCGGTGCAGATCGCCCAGCTTATCGATCGCCAATTGCGGGTTTTGCACCTTCAAAAGACCCAGCATATTGGTCAAGGCATCCAGATTTTTAGGGTTACTACCCAAAATCTGTTCATAGGTTGCCAAGGCTTCGATGTTCTGGCCCATATGCTGCAACGACAAGGCACGGCCCATCGTCACGCGTTCATCACGTGGATAGTCTTGCGACAATGTATTGAACAACAGCAAAGACGCCGAGTGACGGCCTTCCATCAGCGCAATGCGTGCGGCTTTCAAGCGCGTCTCAAGCTCGCCCTTTGCGTAGTCCTGACGTACAACCAGATAAGAATCCGGCAGGCTGCGCACAATGGCAGGCTGGCCCAGAATTTCATTGATCGTTTTACCCGCAGCGGCAGGATCCGCCGCTGTGCCCTGTGCAGGTGTGCTCAGTTGATCCAGCATTGCGGCGTTATCCACAATGGCTTTTTCAGCATTTGATGGTGGCGCTGTAACCGCAGGATCGGTAACAGCTGGCACAACCGGCGTCACAGCTTCTGCCATCGCGGGCATCGGCAAATCTTCTGGCGGGAGTGCTACAGCTGTGGCAGCCACCGTATCTGCAGGTGCTGCCGCTGTATCTGACGGCATCATGGAAATATCTGCGGGCGGTTCTTCTGTCGTCATGGGCAAACCGTCTGTCACCGCCAGATCAACGGGAGCGCCATCAACGCCAGGCGCTTCCACTTCAATCGGTGCATCAATCACGGAAATATCGTCTGTCGGCATGGCGGGTACGGCCTCGGTTGTTGCCGGTGGCATACCAAGATCCGCAAAAGGATCTACAACGGGCGTCGCATCAGACGGCAGTGCCGCCATATCAGATGGCATCGCGGTATCATCTGGCATATCAAAACCCGGCATGGCCACGGGGGCCGCAACGGGCGCTGCTGCCATGTCCGTCATAGGGTCTGCCATAGAATCAGCCATGGGATCTGGCATCGGCGGCATGACACCGCCCATCAAATCTTGCGTCGCATCGGGTGTCGAAGACACTTGCGCCGCTGCCATGGGCTGCCCCATAGAGAGATCATCGCTCGACGAGGAGGTTAGAAAATAATAACCGCCGCCCAAGCCCGCAACGGCCAATAAAAGCACACCTGCCAGCATGCCCTTACGGCTCTTGCCACCGGTCAGGCCTTCGAAATCACGGGTCGGTGCAGACAAGCTATCCGTGCTTGCATCGGCATCGAAATCCATACCACCCGACAATTCAGAGGTGTCCATATCTGCCATATCCAGATCCTGGTTCAAATCTTCTTCGTTATCTTTGCTGCCAAATAGCTTCATGATTCGTAGACCCTTTTCGACCCTTCGATTGATTTAAGAAATGCGCGTTCCAGATACTCTTGTCCAGTCTGCTCACGCAATTCGGCTGGTGTGCCGACAAATCTGATTTCACCGTCGTGGATAACACCCACACGGTCACAAATTTCATCCATATCCGCCAGAATGTGGGAACTGAGGAAAACCGTCATCCCCTTATTCCGGCAGTTGATAATTTCATCTTTCACAAGCACGCGCGCACGCGGATCAAGGCCGCTCATCGGCTCATCCAGAATAAGCAACGGACAATCCGTCAGCCATGTCCCCATCAGCCCTGTTTTCTGGCGCATCCCTTTTGAATAGGTATTCACACGACGCTTCAACGCATCCCGCAAAAGATTCACACGGTCCGCAGCCTCAAAAACAGCCGCTTCATTATAGGGCCGCTTGTACAGGTCTAGCGAGAATTTGATAAATTCCAGTCCCGACAAAAACGGCGGCGGTTCAAATTTTTCCGGCAGATAGGCGATCTTCGACTTTGCTTCAGGATCCAGCGTTTGCTTGCCAAAAATTTCGACACTGCCTTCCGCAGACGCCATCAGGCCCAGAATGATTTTAATCAACGTCGTTTTACCAACGCCGTTCAAACCCATCAGGCCAAAGGTTTCGCCTGCGTGAATGTCAAAGCTGACATTTTCAATGACGCGTCCATGGCCGTAATCTGCCGCTACATTATTAATGCGGATGGCAGGTGCGGCTGTCGCGGATTGTGGCTGGACTGTCGCCATTACAACCTATCTCCCGCCGTCTGTATCATAGAGCATTAAACCCGTCACGATGTCATAGATCTGGTTCGGACGCATGGTCACGTTAATAACGCCGTTTTTACCAATATCGAACCATTCCAAATCCACGCTCTCACCGTCAACCTTGATCCCCATGATTTCGGGCAGCAAACGGTGCGGTGTCAACTTGTGTCCGTTCAGCCAGACAATCCAGTTATGCGGGTTACGATAAAAAACAGCGCCCAGCCAGATTTTACGATCCACCGGAATCAATTCTGTTTTACCGACATTCGGGCCCGCAATGCTTTGGCCCGAGGCCGCCTTGCGGATCAACGTGCGTTCCAGATCCGTAAACATCAACGACCCCAGAAACAGGCCAGCAGGCACTGCCGCTGCAACCGGTGCTGCATCAGCAGCTGCTGCGTCCTCAGCTGGTACGGCAGCCGCAGCTGTCGCATCCGGTACTGCCGGCGCCGGTGCCTGTGCTTGTACAGCAGATGCGCCCCAGACCGTCAGGAGCGTCATACAAAGAATGAGTGTGAACTGTCTGACCATTAACGCCCCCATCCGGATTGATTTTGCCCAGCAGGTACTTCTTCCGGCACAATCGTCATCCATTCAAAAACAGCTTTGGCATCGACCATAGAGCGTATTTCCTGCGTTTTGATTTTGCTCAACGCATTATTGTCCACAGGCTTGCGTGAAATATCAAACGACTGCAAACGCAAGTGTGACGGGAAGTCCGACATCATCGCGTAAATAAACCTGTAAAAATCACTGTCGTCCAGCGCCAGTGGCTTATCAATCAGGATTTCGCTTTTGATCAGCTGCGATTTGGATTTTGCAGCGTCTTCATTGTCAACTTTTTTGACTTCGCTGACGCTATAGCCAAAGCCCGGCAAACCGGATTTTTCCTGCACCAGATCCAGATCACGGCCCAACTGAAAACGATCTTGCTGATTAAAGAAGCCTACTTTTTTCAGCTCCTCATACTTCGGCAGATTTTTCTGGAAGTCAGCCAACTCTTTTTTGACGTTATCAATCTTGCCCCGCAAAGAGCCGATTTGAGTTTCGACGATAGCCAAATCATTATTTGCTTTTTGACGCATCGGCTCGATACCGAAAAAGAAAATACCTGCAATCGACAGGTTAATCGCCAAAAGGATCGCTAGAATAAGCGCGCGCTTGATACCAATCAGTTTCATTTCAATGGCGCCCCTTCAAGTTCGAACTTGGCAAGATCGCGTGCAGGCTGGCCCGCAGCACCGCCGCCCAATTGCCCTGCTTCACCGCGCATCGTGCCATCCCGCGCCATGCCAGAGAATTGCTGGACAAGGATAACGCTATAATCAGGAAAAGCTGCCTTCAGCGCGCCCATCATTCCTTCAGCACGAATAACTTTTTGTTCCAGCGGCAAAAGATCTGGCAGCGTAAAGCTGAAAGAAACCTTCACCTTACCGGCTTCATCTTCTTTATTGGCACCAAAGTTACCGAAAAGACCGCCGCGCGTGGCACTGCCGCCCGTCGCAAGCAATTTGGCACTCGGCGTATGTGTGAAAGACATTTCTTCCAGAACAATATCGCCGCCTATAACGTTTTTAATACGGTGCAATACCGGCGAAATATCAACAGTATTTATTTCCAACAAATCTTTCACAGCCATCGCAGAGCGCACAACAGCCGGATCAATCGGCAAGCCATCAAAAGCCTTGGCTTCATCGGCATATTCACGCTCCAGCGCGGTTCTGTGGATCTCGCGGCTTGTAATTTCACTCTGCGTGGAGGAATACGATAACAGCGCCTGCGCACTGACACCCAAGAGCCCCAAAGCACCCAGCGCCAAGGCCACGGCACCCACATTCGCAGCCAAACGCGGCGCATGAATGCGGTGCAGACTTGGTACGCGCACAGGCAGTCTGAGTGATTTTGTTTTGCTCACCCACGCGGCATGCACCACATCGGCAAAATTGCTTTTCTCAAGGCCATAGGACTTCATGCCCAGATGACGCAAAGCCTCGCTCGGGTTTATGCATTTGAAATGCGTCACACCCATATCGCGGCCACTGAAGAACTCTTTCTCGATATCGCCGCAGATAATCATCACATCAAGGCCATCTTCCGGCGTGTAACCGAAGCGCGAGATATAAGTCATCGTCGCCTTGAATTCACGCACAGCGTCTTCAACCCAGCCCGGGCCGCCTGTACCGGCATCGGATGTCGGCGTCAAACGTGTCAGGGCGAGGTTACCGTCCTTGACCACAACCTGACGCAAGCCGCCCGTTTCATGCTGGCCCACCAGCAGTGCCCAGCGTGATTTACGCGCACCTTTGATGCCAAAAACTTTTTCCGACATTTCGGAGACAAGGGCTGACGCCTCTGTCGGCAGCAAACCAAAACCGGCAACCGATACGCCCGCTTCCAGAACAGCGGCGCTGACGCGGTCCACTTGCTCTGTTTCGGGCAAGGCCACGAAAAGATAAGAAGGTGCCGATGATTTTTGACCAAGGCCTGCCAGGCCTTTTTTCTTTTTACCGGCTTTCACTTCCATCGACGCGCGGATCGGATAGCTTGGGAAAGCCAGTTCCAACTTACGCTTTACGAAGCGCGGGCGGTCAATCGGGGAGAGCTTAGGAATATTTTCTTCGCGACGGTATGTCTGGTCAGCACCGTCAAACAAAATCACCAGTGACTTGCTGCCGCTGCGCTCTGATAATGTTTCAGCCAGCTGTTCTTCAAAGTTAGGCACATCCCACGAAATGGAATTTTCACGCTCCATACCGCCTTTACCGGAAGGTGAGTACAAGACAACGCCTTCGCCACCCACCATCATCACGCGCCGATTTCTGCCGAAACCTATCATACTTTAGACACCCATCTTGCTGAAACTGTCGTAAACCGGACCAAATACCGCCGCCGCAATCCAGAGCATGATCCCGCCCAGAATAACGGTCAAAGCCGGTTCGATCATGGCAATCATGGCATCGACCGCTTCGTTCACATCTTTATCGTAAAACTCTGCCACCTGCTCCAATACGCCGCTCAAATTACCGGATTCTTCGCCGATCTTAACCATACGCACAACCAGCGACGGAAATTCGCCCGAGTTGTTCAGCGCCATGGAAATGGGGGAGCCCTCTTGCACCTGCGTGCGCACGTTATCCAACGCTTCGAGAATAACCATGTTCGTGGATGTTTTCTTGGCAGCGTCCAGACACTTCAAAATTTCAAGGCCGCTCGTAAACAGAACCGCAAATGTCTGACAAAACATGGACAGAGAAATTTTGCGAATAATCCCGCCCATGACCGGCGTGTGCAAGGCAACGTAATCTGTGCGGTAGCGGAAACCTTCGGACATGACACGCCCGATGCGTATAAACGTATAGATAAAGACGATCACACCAATAATATGCAGCGCATAGTTGGTCACAAATTCGGATGTGGAGATCAGCGCCTTCGTAATCGGCGGCAGCGCTTGGTCGATGTTCTTCAAGAAGCCCACGACTTCTGGCACCACGTAGCCCATCATCAAACCGACAACGCCGACCACAACCACAATCAGGATTTTCGGATAACGTGTGGCTTTTTTGATTTTCGCGGCCATCTCGTCCGACCACTTCAAGTGGCGGATCACCTGACCAAAAGCCTGCGTCAGGTTACCTGTTTCCTCACCTGCGTTCAGCAGGGAGATAAAGATCGGTTGAAAGATCATCGGATGTTTTGCAAGCGCGTTCGACAGTGACGAGCCCGCAGATACTTCGGAATAAACATCACCCATGATATCGCGCAAGCGCGTGGATTCTGCTGTGTCGCGAATGTCTGACAAGGCGTCCAGCAACGGAACACCCGCTTTTTGTAACTGTTCCAAATGCACAAACATTTGAATAAGGTCACGCACCTGAACACGCGCGGCGGTCAATGCGGCAAGTTTACCGGCCTTCTCATTCATTTCCTTGCAATCAAGAAGGTTCATGCCGCTTTCTTGCAAGCGGTTAAACAATTCACCTTCGTTTGCAGCAGTGACAACGCCCCGGACGGGGCGGCCTTTTGCGTTGATTGCCTTGTAACTGAATTTCGGCATTATTTAATGATCCGTCAAACCCCATATTTGAATATCCGGTTCCCCGGATACGTACTCTTTAGTGATACAACAATTATAAAGGGAAACCAAGTACTTGTCGCACGCTACATGCGATCGGCGAAGTTGAGTGACTTGACCACAGAGTCAAGGCTGGTGACACCTTCGTAGACTTTCAAGATGCCATCGTCCAACATCGACTTGAAACCCTTGGTACGGGCAAGTTTTTTCAGTTCCGACTTATGGGCACCCGCTGCGATCAGGTTATCCATATCCTCGTCCATGTACAAAATTTCGACACAGGCAATACGGCCTTTATAGCCGGAATTATTGCAGTCCGGGCAACCACCCGGGTGATAAATTGTGGGCGGGTTTGCCGGATCAATCTCTTTGCCGTCATTGTCATAGAGCAGAAGTTTGCATTCTTCCGGGCTGGCAGGCTGAGCTACCTTACAGAGCGGGCAGAGCCTGCGCACCAGACGCTGGGCAAAGGCCGAAATAATGGCACCGGCCAGCATCGGCCCCTGTATTCCCATATCCACAAGACGGGGGATAGCACCGAAACTATCGTTCGTGTGCAAGGACGTGAAAACCTGGTGACCGGTCATGGCGGCCTTGAGCGCTTGTTCGGCCGTGACCTTGTCACGCACCTCACCGATAAAGATGAGGTCCGGATCCTGACGCAGAAGCGCTTTAAGACCCTCGGCGAAGGTCAGACCAGCACCTTCACGCACATGCGTCTGACGGATCAGACCCAGAGAATACTCCACCGGATCTTCCAGTGTTTGAATGTTCACGTCTGGCGTGTTCACTTCGTTCAACATGGAATACAGCGTCGTCGTTTTACCCGAGCCCGTTGGCCCCGTCACAATAATAATACCCTCAGGGCGGGACAGGCACTTTTGAATAAGGTTTCGGTTATGCTCCGAGAAGCCCAGTTTGTGCAGCGGCACGATACTGGCGCTTTTATCAAGAACACGCAGAACAATGTTTTCGCCATGCACGGTCGGCAAGGACGAGACACGGAAATCCGCTTCGCGGCCACCGACGTTCAAACTAAAGCGACCATCTTGCGGCGACATTTTATCGGCGATGTTCATCTCCGACATAATTTTCAAACGCTGGGCGATACCGTTCCAATATTCTTTGTGCATCGTATGCGTCGTGATCAAATCACCATCCACGCGATAGCGCATACGGATAAAGTTTTCTTCAGGTTCAAAGTGCAAATCCGATGCACCCATTTTTACGGCTTCAAACACCAGCGCATTCACCAAACGCACGATAGGATGGCTATAGGCTTCATCTTCCGACAGGCTTTCAAGGTTGATTTTGGCGGTCGCCGCATCCCCTTCCAGCTCTTTCAAAATACCGTCAATGGACGTTGTGACACCGTAGGATTTATGCACGGCATCGGCCAGAATTTCAGGCGGGCAGACCAGCGTTGTAATCACGCAACCACGCGGCAATAACTGGCGCAGCTTATCCAGCGCGACTACGTCATAAGGATCCGCCATGGCAAAGACAGCGGTATTCTTGTTGCGGTCAACGGTGACCGGCAGCATCTGGTATTTCAAACAATCTTTTTTGGTGATCAATTCCAGCGAGGTCGGATCCAACATCGTCTTTTTCGGATCGAACTGCTGAAGACCGGTAGATTCCGCCAAGAAGGACGACAAAACTTCGGAGCTGATAAAGCTCAAATCCACCAAAATCTCGCCCAGCAATTTGGACGATTTCTGTTTTTCGTACAGGGCGACTTTCAATTGGTCAGGCGTGATAAGCCCTTGATCGACCAATTTGTCGCCAATGCGTTTATTTTTGACGTCACCTGCGGGCGGCAAGCCACCCAGACTAACCGGTGGTGGTGGCGGGGCCTCTGCTTCGACGGGTGGCTCAGGCGCGGGCGGTTCTTCGGCAAGAACGAGCGAAATATCATCGCCGTTCATCGACATAGACATGCCGTCCGACTTGTTCTCTTTGTCGGGCGTTTTGTCTTTGTTGTTTTTGGGCGTCAGCCCTTCTGCCATTTTTAAGAATCCCATCGTGCTATTCGACCTATTTAGGCACCTTCTCTTACGCTTCTAAGGATGCCACAGAAAAGTTAATAAATAACAATATTTAATAGACGTAAGTTACGGAAAACAAATATATATTTGTATTTATTAAGAATATAGATCGCGGGGAAAGAATTGCGACCTACTCCCAAATTATAGCCTCGAATAAATTTTAATACAAATCGGTATTTAACAACCGAATCAATCTCTTAGTCTACAACCCTTGCCCTTTTGCCAGAATATTGTTAATTTCCCTCACTCTGCCCCTTAAAAAAGACAATGCCACATGAAGATTTCACCTGCCATGACCACAAAACTGCGCCAGCGTTACTCTGCGCTTGGCATGGCCTTCGCGCTGGCCGTCGGCCCGCAAGCGGCAGGCGCGGCAGAAACCAACCTCACCGAAGGCACAACCTACTGGAAAACAAACGTTGTTGATTCCGTAATTGCCATGCAGCCCTGCCCTGAGAGCGGTATGTGCGGCAAAATCGTCTGGATCAACCCCGAAGACCGTGATGCGTTTGATTACTTCGGTGACCCCGCTGTAGCCCGCGACCGCCGTGTCGAGGCGGACGATATTCAAAATCTTTGCGGTTATTCACCCAAAATGGCGTTTGAACAAGTTGCCCCCAACCACTGGAAGGGCACGATGGATATCCGCGGCAAAGGCGTCACCGCAAATATGGAAGCCACGCAGGTCAGCGAAAATGAATTGCGTATCCGCGTCTCAAAGTTTATTTTTTCCGAGACAGATACATGGAAGCGTGTGGCCAAAAACGACCCGCGCTATCCACATTGCGTACGTTAAGCCTATATCACGCACGCCAGACTTATAATATAGAACAGGATCATTTATGACTGCCGCACAAACTGCCGCTGCCGCTCAAGCACCCGCGATCGCCCTTGAAGATATTCGCCGTCTGGCACAGCAAGACTTGCCCGCGATGACGCTGCCCGCAGCCCCCGACAGCTTGGGGGAATTCGCACCGCATTGGCAGTGGATGACGGCGGCACAAGGAAAATCCAAAGCCGCTATCCG
>JBGTNC010000115.1:0-17562 GCA_041743265.1 Alphaproteobacteria bacterium
GCCGAAGCCATGATGGCCATTGTGTTGTGCGACCACTGGTTGCGTCATAAGGCGCAATGCCTCTAGGGCGATTCTGGCGCGCGGTGGTTCCTGCTTTAAAATCAGAATCTTGCGGCTTGTTGTTGAAGCAGCCGAATCGCCTGCGGTTTGCAGATATCTCATAAAAAAAAGACATGAAATCAACGGCCCCATTTGGCCGTTTTCCGGAGTCAGTTTTTTATCTAATTGAAATATATAAGATTTTATAATGGGCGGGTCAGGGCTTAAAAAAGACTCGACTCTTATCCACAGAGACATGAAACTCTGACTCAAGGAAATGCACCGCCCAATTTTTTGGTTACGGTGCTTCCCTTAAATACTTCGCTTCGATGATATCTGCCCCATGTGCGCAAGCATGTGGGGCTCTTTTTTTGTCGCGGGATGATGTGAGGAATATATCTGCAATTTTCATGTCGTTCAACATTCAATGTTGGGTTACTCTCAGAAAAATTTTATCACGCTTCCTGAAAAGGTATTGACATGACAGCCTATCCCCGCCGCCGCAAAGAAGACAAAAGAACAGGTCGCGTGCTGACATTCTTCTATCGTTTCTTTTTTATGATAGGTGTTGCGGCTTTTATTTCCGGATTTTTTATGGCGCTGACAATATCGCATTTGGTGAGCTACACGCCACCATCGCTGCCTGATGATATGATGCTGACCTATACTTTTAAATCGGATCTGGCGGAAGTCATCAATAGTCCGTCCATCACGCAACCGCTGTTGCGCCCCGCGACAACACTGAACGATGTCATCACGGCGCTGGATAGTGC
This sequence comes from Alphaproteobacteria bacterium, assembly GCA_041743265.1. GTDB lineage: Bacteria > Pseudomonadota > Alphaproteobacteria > Micavibrionales > UBA2020 > UBA2020. The sequence goes on from JBGTNC010000115.1 coordinate 813, forward strand.
GGCGACAGATAATCGCGTCAAAGGTTTTGTGGCGAAGATCGAAGAAATTAAATTTACCGTGGCGCAGATTCAAGAATTGCGTGAATCTATTTTGCGATTCCGCGCGGCAGGTAAATTCGCGCATGTCTATGCAGATAGCCTTGGCGGGTTTTCTGGCGGCATGGGGGATTATTATTTGGCATCTGCCTTTGATAAAATCTGGATCCAGCCTGTCGGCGTTGTGGCGATGGGCGGTATTGCAGCAGAAGTGCCCTTTGTGAAAGAAGCGCTTGGTAAATTGGGCGTTTTTGCTGAATTTGCGCATCGTGGCAAATTCAAATCCGCGCCCGAAACGCTGACAGAAACGGGCATGTCTGCCGCACACCGTGAAATGATGCAATCTATCGTCAATGATTTGTCCGACCAAATGATTGAAGGCATGGCGCAGGGCCGCAAGATAGATGTAGCAGAGATGAAAAAGAGGATTGATGAGGGGCCCTATACAGAAACGCAGGCGCTTGATTTAAAGCTGATCGACGCGATTGGATATTACGAAGATGTGCTTGTTGATGTCGGCTACCCCGTGGCAGATGTTTCGGACGAAGCAAAGAAAGCGAAGAAAAAAGATAAGTCTATCGCAACCGGCCCAGAAGCCGTGCGCCTGACAGGTTATGCCTTTGTCGAGGAAACGCGTAATCAGGATAAAGGTATCAGCGGATTTTTATCTAACCTGATGCGCCGCGAAGCGCCGTTATCTGCGAACCGTGACAAAGCAAAGATCGCGCTTATTTTTGGGAATGGCGAAATCATTCCTTTCCGCCCGCGCACGCAAGCGGCTTTTGGTGAAGGCGCGATGGAAGCCGATAAAATTGTCGAAGCATTCAAAAGCGCACAGCGCGATCCGGATGTCGCTGCAATTGTTTTTCGCATCGATAGCCCAGGTGGCGCGCCATCGGCGGCAGAAACAATCCGTCGCGTCATCATAGATACACAGAAAAAAGGCAAACCAGTGATTGTGTCTATGAGCAGCTATGCGGCGTCTGGCGGCTACTGGATTGCAGCGCCTGCTGATAAAATTGTGGCTCAACCCGGTACCTTGACAGGTTCTATCGGCGTCTTTGGTGGCAAATTTGTGCTGGCAGGCCTGTGGGATAAGCTGGGCGTGCGTTTTGATACGGTAACGGCGGGTAAGCGCGCAGGTATGTGGTCTGCCAACCGGACTTTCACGCCAGAAGAATTTAAGAAATTCGACGCGATGCTGGGGCATGTTTATGACGCGTTTCTGGAGCGTGTGGCGGATGGCCGTAAAATGACCATCGCCGAGGTAGATGCTCTGGCACAGGGGCGTGTTTATACAGGCCGTCAGGCGAAGGATTTGGGGCTTGTCGATGAAATTGGCGGGCTGGACCGTGCGGTCGCACTGGCGCGCGAAGCAGCAAAGCTACCGCTTGAGCAAGATGTGCCTGTCACACGTTTCCCGCCGCGTAAATCAACGCTGGAAATGTTTATTTCACTGGCAACCGAAGGTGCTTTTTTCAAACCGGAAATTGATATCCGCGCCGAAGATGTTTTGCAAGCGATGCAAAAAGCAGCCGCCCCGCCAGAAAATATTCTGCGGATGCCAACATCATATAACGTCACGCCGTAAGGTTTTTACTAGCTGTTATAACGGGGCTTTTCGTTATTGGGCACAAAGCCTTTTTGCAGCTCTGCCAGCATCAAAAAGTTGATGGGGGAGAGTTTTGGCACGCCGAAAGCATTTTGTGTACCAATGAAGCCGCTGTTTGGAAAAAAGCGCGGGTCATCATTCCAGATGATATCGTCACTTTCATCTGCATCATCAAAAATAGGAAGCGCCGCGGCCACATCAGCGGGTGTCAGGTTTTTCTGTGCGGCGGCGGGCGCTTTGGCGTGTGCAGCAACCGCAAGCGGGGCAGTGGATTTTTTCGCGGCGGGCGCATCACTGGTAAACTTTTTGTCGAAATAGGCATAGACCTGATCAAGGCTGCGGGCTTCACCTGTCTTGCGGTCAAAGAAAACGTTCTTGTTCGCTTTGGCGGCAGCTGGAAAAATATCGGCGGCTTTTACATCACCGTTCACGTTACGGCTGTTCAGGAACTTGGCGGCGCCACCCGCGCCCATAAAATGCGCGAAGTATAATTCGGTAGAACCCACATCGCCACCAACGTTGCGTTTCAGATAGGATTTGTTTTCGGCGGTAAACTCGCCAGCCATTAAGGCTGAAATTTCAGGGTCATTGCGCAGGTTCAAAATTTCATCGCGGTGACAGTCCTCTACGCAGGGGCGGCCGTTCTTGATATCGATTTTTTCGGCGTAATCGCCAAGGCCATATTTGTCGCCGTGTTTTTTCACCATATTCAGCCAGGTACTTTCGATAAATTGGTAAAGACCGGTGGCGCTGGATGTTTTGGCTTTTGCTTTGGGGTCAAAACTGCTCTCTGCGGCGGCTTTTTCCATCAGGAAGGAAAAATCTACCCCCGTACGCTGCGATGCTTTTTGCACGGCCTGAATAACCCGCTGCGGCGCAACGTTTTGATATTTATTGGCAATTCCCGCTTTTGCGGCGCTAAATGCGGCTGTCATTCTTAACTTCTCCCTGAATATGGGGGCTTTTGCCCTCTTTTCTGGAATATAACCTTGCAAGCACCGTGCCAGATGGGCCCTTAAAGACGCGCTGGCGGGAAAGGCTTTGCCTGTGCGGGCAAATCCTTATACTGGACAGGCAAATTTATCAGGAGTTTGAACACCATGGCTTATACCGCCCCCGTCAAAGAAATGCGCTTCGTTCTCGACCAGATTGCCGATATGACGGCGCTGTCCGGCTTGCCCGGCTATGACCACGCCACGCCAGATGTGGTGGAAGCTGTTTTGACCGAAGCCGCACGTGTGGCGGGCGATATTTGGGCGCCGACCAATAAAAAAGGTGACCAACAAATGTCGCGTCTTGAAAACGGCGCTGTCAAAACGCCGGATGGTTTCAAAGATGCTTACAAGCAGTTTGCCGATGGCGGCTGGAATGCTTTTGTCTGCGCGCCTGAATTTGGCGGGCAGGGGTTGCCTTGGGCCTTGGGCATGGCAGTGAATGAAATGTGGCAATCGGCCAATCTGGCCCTCAGCCTGTGCCCGCTTTTGACCTCCGCTGCGATTGAAGCAATCGAAAAGCACGGCACGGAAGATCAAAAAAAGACTTATCTGCCGCATCTGATTTCTGGCCATTGGACGGGGACGATGAACCTGACCGAATCACAGGCCGGCACCGACCTTGCCGCTATTCGGACTGTTGCCAAGAAAACAGGCGATCATTACATCATGAAGGGCCAGAAGATTTTTATTACTTTTGGCGAACATGATTTTACCGAGAATATTATTCATCTGGTGCTGGCCCGCGTGGATGGCCTGCCCGAAGGCAACGATGGGCTGGGTCTGTTTATCGTACCGAAGTTTTTGGTCAATGCTGACGGTACGCTGGGCGCACGCAATGATTTGGGTGTTGTATCACTGGAACATAAACTGGGCATCCACGGCTCTCCCACTTGTGTCATGCAATATGGCGAGAAAGAAGGGGCAATTGCCTATCTGGTGGGCGAAGAAGGCAAGGGGCTTCGCAATATGTTCACGATGATGAACAACGCCCGTATCGCAGTCGGCCTACAAGGCGTGGCACTATCGGAATCTGCCTATCAACATGCACTATCGTATGCGCGTGACCGCGTGCAGTGCAGCCGTCTGGGCGATAAAAGCGGCAAACGTGTGGCGATTATCGAACATCCCGATGTGCGCCGTATGTTGCTGACCATGAAGGCCAATACCGAAGCATCACGGGCCCTTGCCTATTACGCGGGCGCCCAGCTGGACCGTATGCGTCATGAAGAAGAAACCGATGCGCGCAGTGCTGCAGAAGCACGTGCGGATTTGCTGACGCCCTTGGTCAAGGCGTGGTCTACAGATCTTGCCTTGGAAACAACATCGACCGGTGTGCAAATTCACGGCGGCATGGGATTTATCGAAGAAACAGGTGCGGCACAGTTTTACCGCGATGCGCGCATCTTGCCGATTTACGAAGGCACTAACGGCATTCAGGCAAACGACCTTGTGTTCCGCAAAGTGATGCGCGACGGCGGGGCGGAGGCGAAAAAGTTTATTGGTGAAATGACCGATTTCCTCAAGACCCTGAATGAAAAGCCGAGCGATGATCTGGATGTGATTCAAGGCGCGATGACCAAGGCCATTGCCACGCTACTGGAAACGACAGATTGGATGCTGGCCAATGCCAAATCAAATACCGATGCCGTGGCCGCCGGCGCTGTTGCCTACCAGCGTCAGTTTTCTGTCGTGGCGGGTGGTTATATGATGGCGCGCATGGCTAAGGCTGCGCACGATGCCTTGTTTGATCCGGCGGGGGATGCGTTGTTTTACAACACGCGTCTGGTCACGGCGCGGTTCTTTGCCGAATCGTTATTGCCGCAGATTTATGGGTTGTCTGCGCCTGCCATGGGCGGCAATGCTGCAGTGAGTCAAATCGCGAATGACCAGTTTTAAACGGTTTTTCGTTTTGTAACGGACGTTCGCATTCCCTGTTTACAAGGGGTTTTCATTGTCCTAGCATAATGCCTGTCCTTGGCGGGATAGATAAAGGGTGGCGCGTTTTAATTCAAACGGGTCAACATGAAGCAAGAAAACGGCTTTCATTTCCTTGAATACCCTTGTGCCTCCGGTAAACCGGATGGGCTCGTTATTATTTTGCACGGCCATGCCAATCATCCACTCATGTTCGAAAAGCTCGCCGATCAAATCCGGCAGGAGCGTCCCAATACTGATGTATTGATTGTACGTGGCCCCGAAGCCATGCATGCATCACCAGCACATATTCGCAAAAACGGTGCCGGTAATGCGGAAGATCTTTACAGCTGGCATCACATCAGCCCCAATGCAGGTGAAAATGCCAAATTGGTGTTGAGCCATTTTTTCAACAGCGTTCCTGTCGTAGATCAGTTGAACCGCTTTGCCGATGCGCAATTGCAAAAGCGTCAATTGAAAGATGAAAGCCTTGCGCTGTTCGGCTTTTCATTGGGTGGGGCAATTGCCGTGCAAATGGGTACGCGCCGCGAGCATAAAGTTGCTGCTGTGGTTAATCATTCCGGCCCTGTGTTTCCGATCGTAAAGCCAAAATCCAAACCCGATACGATGTTTGTGATGGGCGATAAGGATGATTTCTTTTACACAGGCAAAAAGATGAGAGTGGCCCCGCCCAAGAACAAGCTGAAAAAAGCCTTTGAAGACGCCGTTGCCAAGGTTAGTTTGCATTTTGATGATTCTATGAAGCGACTGAACGATGCGAAAATTCCGGTGCAGTCCGAAGTGATCAAAGATATGGGGCATACGGTGAATGAGGAATCTTTCAAGCCCGCCATGCGGTTCATCGCCAATCATCTGAAGAAATAAACGTATAGAAAAACCCCCGGTCTGCACCGGGGGTTTTTCTTAGTACCTTGCCCGAAGGCAGGGCTTCATTATTTAGGGTGGCAACCGCCGCCGCAGCATTTCTTTTTCGGCGCATCTGGCTTTTTGGGTTCATTGGCCGGAGGTGCTGGTGGGGCTACGGGCTTCTCGCCTGCTTTTTTGAAATCAGTGTGGCATTTGCCGCCGCAGCATTTTTTCTTATGTTCGCTCATCTGTAATCTCCTTGGGTAAAAAGAGTATGTGAATAAATTATCTTACGCCTGATTTGCGCTCTGTCAAAGCTTTGATCGCAGCGGTGACTTGATCTGGATCTAGTTGTTTTCCATGACTTTTCCGGTGGGCCCTTAAATCCAGGCCTGTTTTTAGGAAAACCAGCAGCGCCAAAGCCCAAATGGGCTGGCCCAAAGCAAGGGCGGCGCCCCCGCCTAAAATAATTGTCAGGTGCATTACTACAATGCGTCCATAGGGGGCAGACATCAAAATACCGATATGTGTCCGCTCGATTTCGCGCTTGCCGATAAAATTGGTGATAAAGGAGAACAGGTGGCTGAACACAATGCCGCCCACGGCGATATACATGCTTAGTCCGCCGTCTTGCAGTGTTTGCCAGATGGTAGCGGTGGAAACGTCCTTGTGGCCGCCAAACATGGCCAGAATAAAAATCCCATGGCCTGCCGTAAAGCCGCCGTAATGAACCATAAAGAAGGGAACTATGGGAATCGCGATATAGAGGCGGCGATAGCGGATCCAGCTGACCATTTTGAGGACATTGAAAATGCCAATTGCCACATTCTCCAGCCAGAAAATGAGCAAAATATCAAAAACTTTCCAATCCCAGAGGAGCACGCCTGCCAAGGGCAGGATATTGGCGGCGAGTAAAAAAAACTCGGATGGGCTTCTGAGGCGCAGAAAATTCATTTAAAACATCTCCACTGCCGTATAAGGTAAGCTAAAAAGCAAAGCATGACGACAGTTTTTAAAATATATGAAGAAAAAATAGCCTCCGGCCTTCTGACGCCGGATACGGATCAACGTGCAGCTGTTGTGCTGCTGGATGATCTTGCCCGTCAATTGGCAAGGCCTATGCCGAAAGCCCGTTGGTGGCATTTTGGCAAGACAGCGGCGGCCCCGATACAAGGCCTGTATTTTTATGGCGGCGTTGGTCGTGGCAAATCCATGTTGATGGATCTTTTTTTTGCGCAAGTGCAAATCGAGAAAAAGCGGCGCGTTCACTTTCATGCCTTTATGCTCGATGTGCATGATTTTCTACATCGTCAGCGCCATGCCAGACAGAAAGAAAAGGCCAGCCAGATTGATGGCGACCTGATTGCTTGCGCCGATTGGATTGCATCAAACGCACGGTTATTGTGTTTTGATGAGTTTCAGGTGCGTGATGTAGCAGATGCCATGATATTGGGGCGTTTGTTTACGGCCCTGTTTGATCGCGGTGTGACCGTTATCATGACATCCAACATCCCGCCGGATGATTTGTATGCTGATGGTTTGCAGCGTGACAGGTTTTTGCCGTTTATAAACTTGCTCAAAGAGAAGCTGACTGTGTTTTCCTTCGCGGGAGAAAAAGATTATCGCTTGCATCGTCTGGCAGGGCAGAAAATGTATTTCTGGCCGCACGATGCCGATGCGCGTATTCAGTTAGACCATATTTTCCGCACGATTTCCGATGACAGTGATGGTGCGCCGGTCGATATCGTCGTGAAGGGCCGCAAAATTCATGTGCCACGCGCAGAGAAAGAAGTCGCGGCCTTCAGTTTTCAAAGTCTGTGCCAAGAAGCGCGCAGTGCGCTGGATTATCTGGAACTCGCGCGGCGCTACCGCGTTTTTATAGTAGCAGATATACCGCAAATGACGGATAATCAACGGGATGCAGCCCTGCGGTTTGTGACTTTGATCGATACCCTTTATGATCATCATGCCATTTTAGCGCTTTCAGCGGCCGTTCCGGCCGAGCAGCTTTATCGTGGCACAGTTCATGCAGGGGTTTTCGAGCGCACAATCAGCCGTTTGATGGAAATGCAGTCACGTGAATACGGGGAAGGAACCGGTTAATGCTTTCTTTTTTTAAGAAACTTTTCTCAGGCAATCAGGCTGAGCGGTATGAAGAACAAAAAAAACTGCTGGAAAGCGGTAACCCGCAAGCCATGATGCGTCTGGCCACAGATGCGGGCACCAACCCTGAAATTTTATATTATCTGGCGAGCAAGGGTGATGCGGCTGTCCGTCTGGCCGTCGCTGCAAATAAATCAACGCCGATGCAGGCGGCGCATTTGCTTTCCCAAGATCAAGAGCTGGATGTCAGATTAACACTTGCGGCACGTTTGCTGAAGTTGTTGCCGGGGCTGTCTCCCGATAAGCACAGCCAGCTTTACGCCTTTGCGGTGCAAGCGCTGGGACGCTTGGCGGAAGACGAAGTCATTCAGGTGCGCCAGGCCTTGACATCTGTTTTACAAGACTATGCGAAAGCCCCCCCCGTGGTGGTGACCCGTCTGGCGCGCGATGTGGAGCGCGAAGTGGCGGAGCCTGTGTTGCGTTTTTGCGTGACGCTGCCGGATGAAGATCTGCTTGATATTATTAGTAGTCACCCAGCCCCTTGGGCCGTGGCGGCGATCGCGACACGCGAAAGCGTCAGTGCGCGGGTGGCAGATGCCGTGATTGATGTGGATGATGAACCCGCGAGTACGGCGCTTATCAATAACCCCGGTGCTGCGTTTGATGTAGATACATTGCAAAAGATTGTAGACCAAGCCCGTAACCGCCCCGCTTGGCACCGCCCGATTGCGCTGCGCCCTGAATTGTCTTTGGATCTGGCGCGGCAAATGGTGGGCTTTGTCGATAAGGTTGTGCTGGATGTGCTGGAAAAGCGCAGTGATTTTGATGCGGCCACGCGTGAAGCGCTTCTGACAACAATCAAGCGTCGCCTGTCTTTTCTGCATGATGGCGATGCGCATGAAACATCAGAGAAAAAAGTTGCCCGCTTTATTCAAGAAGGCCGGATGTCACCCGATGTGATCAGCGATGCACTGTCATGGCAGGAAATTGACTTTGTGACAGCGGCACTCAGTCATGCGTCCGGCGTGCATCCGGCACGCGTGACAGCTATGCTGAATGCGGGGACGGCAAAGCCCGTTGTGGCCCTGTGCCATCAGGCTAAACTGCCGATGCGCGTTTGCATTGAAGTGCAACAGCGCGCCGCCAAAGTAAAACCGCGTGATATCATGTATGCCAAAGGCGGTACGGATTATCCGCTGACGCCGGATGAAATTAAATGGCAGCTTGAATTTTTTGGCGCTGAAAAAGCGGGTTAATCTTGCGGGCCCGCAAAGGCCAGCCAGTAATCAATGCTGTTGTTTTCAATCGGCGCGTAATTGATGGACCACCGCGTCAGGTGCTTTGATTCAGAAATCCATTCCAGATTTCGCAGTTTATCGACAACAAGCTGGTGATGATACGGGTCGTAATAAACGATTTTATCACCATCGTGGCAGAGGAAGATCACATAGTGTCCTTCTTCTTCCTGCATGATATTGGCAACCGCAATACCGTTGTGATAAATACTCTCCCCGTTTTGCAGAAACGGTAGATGTTCCGCGCTAACTTCGGCCATTTTGAAGTTGCATGAACCCACGGTTGTATTGGGGTTGAGCAGGCTACGGAACATATCATAGCCCTTATCAGGCGTGCCGAAAATACGTGCAACGCTTGTCAGACATGCCGGCCCGCATGAATAATCATCCTTTTGGCGTACAAAAAAACTGTCTGCTGTTTCTGCGGGCAGGTCGAGCTGGTATGGCAAGGGCTTTGTCATGCGAAAAACTTTCGAATATTTGGAAATGTTAAGGTCGCGGCGGTTTTGGTGGACGACGCGTCGTGTGTTTGTTGTTTGGTTGCGGCGCCACTGCGGGCGTGGTGGCCAGCTTGCGCCAATCAGCCAGTGTTTTTGCGGGGAAATCTTCCGGTAATGGTTGCAGGTTAACGGACCAGTTTTTTAAATGCCCTGACTCAGAAATCCATTCAATCTGATCTAGTTTATTAATCACCAATTCGTGATGATAGGGATCATAGTAAATCACATCATCCCCTTCTTTTTTTAAAAACAGAACGTAATGTCCTTCGTCTTGAATAATATTGGCAATCGCAACGCCGCCGGTATAGGTGTTTTCTCCGGTAGAGGAAAAGGGCAGACGGTTTTTGCAAAGATCAGCGATGTCTTCGTTTTTGGAGCCGATAACGGGATCGGGCGACAAATGCTGACGTACGTCATTATAAACAACATCCGTCTTGCCATATAATTTGGCCGCGCTGGTGACGCAGGCGGGCCCACAGGAATAAGCATCCGCCTGCCTTGTAAAAAAGGCTTCGGCCTGCATCCCGCCAAGGGGCAGATGTTCGGGTTGTTGTTTCATGTCTCGATTTTACCATGACTTACGTTCCCGGGGAATCCGATTTTCCCATAAAAAGAAAAATAGACGCGCCGCAGCAATTGGTTACGCAAAGCCAGCGCTCTCAAGGGGGTAGGCGTATGAAAAACGTTAGTTTTTTGCTGAAAATCCCCTACCAAGCGGCGCAATTTGTGCTATTTTTTTGCACAGTCGAGTCCTTAATATAAATAGCAAGAAATAAAGATTAAGGAAAACCGGTACATAAGGGAACAAATACATGTCACGCAAAAAAATCGCGCTTGTGGGCGCTGGGCAAATTGGCGGCACACTGGCACTGCTCGCAGGTATGAAGCAACTCGGGGACGTTGTTCTCGTGGATATCGCTGAAGGCGTACCGCAAGGTAAAGCGTTGGATATCGCAGAAGCAGCCCCTGTTGAAGGTTTCGATGCCACAATGACAGGCAGCAACGATTATGCCGCCATCGCGGGAGCCGATGTTGTGATCGTGACCGCAGGCGTGCCGCGCAAACCGGGCATGAGCCGTGATGATCTGATCGGTATCAACACAGGAGTGATTAAATCTGTCGGCGCGAATATTAAACAACACGCTCCGAATGCTTTTGTGATCGTGATCACTAACCCGCTGGATGTGATGGTTGGTATCATGCAAGAGGTCACAGGCTTCAAACCTCAAAAAGTTGTTGGTATGGCAGGCGTGCTGGATAGCGCGCGCTTCCGTCATTTCCTGGCAGATGAGTTCAACGTATCCGTCGAAGACGTCAGCGCATTTGTGTTGGGTGGTCATGGCGATACAATGGTGCCGCTCGTGCGCTACTCGACCGTTGGCGGTATTCCATTGCCGGATCTGGTTGCGATGGGTTGGACGACACAAGACAAACTCGACAAAATCGTACAACGCACCCGTGATGGCGGTGCCGAGATTGTGGCGCTGCTGAAAACTGGTTCTGCGTTTTATGCGCCTGCTGCTGCTGCCATTTCTATGGCAGAGAGCTATTTGCTAGATAAACGCCGTGTATTGCCCTGTGCGGCACAATTGAACGGCGAATACGGTATCAAAGGTCTTTATATCGGTGTGCCGACAGTGATTGGCGCAAACGGCGTGGAAAAAATTATTGAAGTTTCCTTCACGCCCGAAGAAAAAGCGATGTTTGATAAATCTGTCGATGCTGTCAAAGCGCTGTGTGAAGTTGCAAAAAATTTGAAGCCGGCAGCGGCCTGATTTAGGCCTGATTTAGAAAGGTAATCCAAGACAATGAATATCCATGAATATCAAGCCAAAGAACTGCTGAAAGCACGCGGCATTCCCGTGTTGCAAGGCGGCGTGGCTTATACGGTTGATGAAGCGGTTGAAGTCGCAAAATCTCTGCCGGGCCCAGTCTATGTTGTGAAAGCACAAATTCACGCAGGCGGCCGTGGCAAAGGTGGCGGCGTGAAAGTCGTGAAATCGCTGGATGCTTTGAAAACAGAAGCTCAGAATATTCTGGGTATGCAATTGGTAACACATCAGACGGGCCCGCAAGGTCAGGAAGTGCGCCGCTTGTACATCGAAGATGGCTGCAACATCGCCCGCGAATTGTATCTGGGTATGTTGATTGACCGCACGACATCTTCTGTCACCATCATGGCCTCCACAGAAGGCGGGATGGATATTGAAGAAGTGGCCGAAAGCCACCCCGAGAAAATCATGAAAGTTGTGGTGGATTCCGCCATTGGTTTTCAGGCATTCCAAGGCCGTCAGATCGCTTTTGGTCTCGGCATGGAAGGCAAGCAAGTCAATAAATGTGTGGCATTGATTGCGAAAATGTACACAGCGTTTTTGGATCTTGATGCTTCGATCGTTGAGATCAACCCGCTGGTGGTCACTGCCGATGGCGATGTGCTGCCGCTGGATGCAAAAATGAACTTCGACGACAACGCCATGTTCCGCCAAAAAGAAGTGGAAGAACTGCGCGATGTGGCCGAAGAAGATCCGGCAGAAAAACGTGCCAAAGACCATGAATTGAACTACGTCAAATTGACAGGCAACATTGGTTGCATGGTCAATGGCGCGGGTCTTGCGATGGCGACCATGGATATTATCAAGCTGTACGGCGGCGATCCTGCAAACTTCTTGGATGTGGGCGGTGGCGCGACAAAAGAGCGCGTGGCTGAAGCCTTCCGCATTATTTTGTCCGACCCGAACGTCGAAGGAATCCTCGTCAATATCTTCGGTGGCATCATGCGTTGTGATGTGATTGCCGAAGGTGTCATTACCGCCGCACGCGAACTGGGGCTGACGATGCCGCTGGTTGTGCGTCTGGAAGGGACCAACGTGGACAAAGGCAAAAAACTTTTGAAAGAGTCCGGTCTGAATATCATTGCGGCAGATAATCTTGCCGATGCGGCGCAAAAAGTCGTCAGCACAGTAAAAGCGGAGGCTGCGTAAATCATGGCTGTTCTTGTTAACAAAGATACCAAAGTTATTTGTCAGGGCTTCACGGGCGCGCAAGGGACATTCCATTCCGAGCAAGCCATTGCTTATGGCACCAAAATGGTGGGCGGCGTGACACCCGGTAAGGGCGGCACCAAGCACCTTGATCTGCCTGTGTTCAACACGGTGCAGGAAGCTGTGAATGCAACAGGTGCCAATGCATCTGTTATTTACGTACCGCCACCGTTCGCCGCAGATGCGATTTTGGAAGCGGTTGATGCAGGCCTTGAGCTGGTTGTATGCATCACCGAAGGCATTCCTGTGCTGGACATGGTCAAGGTCAAGCGCAAGCTGGAAGGCTCTAAAACCCGTCTTATCGGCCCTAACTGCCCGGGTGTGATTACACCGGGTGAATGCAAGATCGGCATCATGCCTGGCCATATTCACAAACGTGGCAAAGTGGGCATCGTTTCCCGCTCTGGTACATTGACATACGAAGCGGTTGCGCAAACCACGGCCAATGGCTTGGGTCAAACAACGTGCATCGGCATCGGTGGTGACCCTGTGAACGGCACAGACTTTATTTCCGCGCTGGAAATGTTTCTGGCGGATGATGAAACCGAAGCCATTCTGATGATCGGTGAAATCGGCGGCACAGGCGAAGAAGACGCTGCCGAATTTATCAAAAATTCAAAAATCAAAAAACCGATCGCAGGCTTCATTGCCGGTGTGACAGCGCCTCCGGGCCGTCGTATGGGCCATGCGGGTGCGATTATTGCCGGCGGAAAAGGTGCGGCCAAAGATAAAATCGCGGCCATGCAGGCTGCTGGTTTTATTGTCTCCGATAGCCCTGCCGGTCTGGGAGATGCCGTAATGAAAGCGATCAAGGCGGCCTAAACAGCCACTTTTCCTGCTGTCTTGATTAAAATAAAAGAGCAAAAAAATGTCACAGCGACAAGCCTTGAGTTTCCTCTCCGCCGCCGACCCCGATTACATCGCCGGTTTGTACGACCAATACGTCAAAAACCCGTCCAGCGTCGATCCGAGCTGGGCGGATTTGTTTGGCAGCCTTGGTGATGAAGCACGGGAGCTGGTCGCTGAAATGAAAGGCGCCAGCTGGACACCACAGGCAGATAAATTGGCAGCCGTTTTGTCAACGGCGGCAAATGCTGATGATGCAGCGGCAAAGCCTGCGGGCAAAAAAGCAAAAGAAGCGAGCAGCGCAGTTACGGCGGAAGATGCCAAAATTGCCATTCGTACCTTGATGCTTATCCGCGGCTATCGCGTGCGCGGCCATTTTTTGGCGAACCTTGATCCGTTGGGGATTTCCACCAAAGGCAAGCATGCGGATTTGGAATTGGAAACCTATGGCCTGACAACGGCAGAGCTTGAGCGTAAGATTTATGTCGATGGCGCTTTTGGCCATGACGTGATGACGCTGGCACAGGTGATTAAAACACTAGAAGATATTTATTGTGACACCATCGGCCTTGAGTACATGCATATTCAGGACCTCAATCAGCGCCAGTGGTTGCAAGACCGTCTCGAAAATCCGGCCAACCGCAAAAGTTTCAAGACAGCCGAGAAAAAACATTTCCTGCAGCGCTTGACGGCGGCTGAGGGGTTCGAGAAATTTCTGGATCTGAAATACACGGGCACCAAACGCTTTGGCGTTGAAGGTGGCGAGTCTGTCGTGCCAGCGCTTGAGGAAGTGATTGCAACGGCGGCCAATCTGGGCGTCAAGGAAGTGATCATCGGTATGGCCCACCGTGGCCGTTTGAATATCCTGACAAACGTCATGGGTAAAACATTCACGGCCATGTTCTCCGAATTTCAGGGAACATCGGCAAAGCCGGATGATGTGCAAGGTTCTGGCGATGTGAAATATCATTTGGGTACCTCCAGCGACCGTGAATTCGGCGGTAAAATTGTGCATTTGTCTTTGACCCCCAATCCGTCGCATCTTGAATGCGTAGACCCGGTGGCCGTTGGCAAAGTGCGTGCGAAACAAGCTATCCGTGGTGATGAGGAACGCGCACAAGTGATGGCGCTGTTAATCCATGGCGATGCGGCCCTGTCTGGCCAAGGTGTTGTACCTGAAACATTGATGATGTCTGATCTGCCGGGCTACCGCGTGGGCGGCACGGTGCATGTGGTCATTAATAACCAGATTGGTTTTACAACAGCGCCGTTGTATTCACGCTCTGGCAACTACTGCACGGATGTCGCGAAAATGGTGCAATCGCCCATTTTCCACGTGAATGGTGATGATGTGGAAGCGGTTATGTATGTGGCGCGTCTGGCCACAGAATTCCGTCAGACCTTCAAAAAAGATGTGTTTATCGATGTGATCTGCTATCGCCGTCATGGACACAATGAATCGGATGAGCCTGCCTTCACTCAACCCAAGATGTATCAGGTGATCAAAAGCAAAGAGACGACACGCAGCATTTATGCGCGCCAGTTGGTCGATGAAAAAGTGATGACCGCCGAAGATACAGACCAGATGTATGCTGACTGGAACGCCTATCTGGAGCGTGAGTTTGAAGCTGCCACCAGTTACAAGCCTAACCGCGCCGATATGCTGGAAGGTCACTGGACAGGTCTGAAAATTGCCTATGGTGATGAACGCCGGGGCGAAACGGCCTTGAGCGAAGAAACTTTTCAAAAAATCGGCAAGGGGTTGACGACGATCCCCGAAGTTTTTGACCTGAACAGCAAAATCCAGCGTCAGCTGGATGCGAAGAAAAAAATGTTCGAGACTGGCGAGGGTTTTGATTGGGCAACAGCCGAAGCAATGGCTTTTGGTGCGTTGGTATTGGAAGGTCACCCTGTGCGTCTTTCCGGTCAGGATTGCGGACGGGGGACGTTCTCTCATCGTCATGCTGCTTTGACAGATCAAACGACTGAAGAGCGTTATATGCCGATTGATAATATTGATCCGGCACAGGCACGGTTTGATGTGCACGATAGCCCGCTCAGCGAAATGGCGGTGCTTGGCTTTGAATACGGTTATTCCACATCGGATCCAAAATCTTTGGTCTTGTGGGAAGGCCAGTTTGGCGACTTCGTGAACGGCGCGCAGGTGATCATCGACCAGTTTATCTCGTCCGCTGAAACCAAATGGTTGCGTATGTCCGGTCTTGTGATGCTGCTGCCGCACGGTAGCGAAGGGCAGGGGCCTGAGCATTCATCCGGCAGGCTCGAGCGTTTCTTGCAATCCTCCGCTGAAGATAACTGGCAGGTATTGAATTGCACAACGCCCGCCAACTATTTCCACGCCTTGCGCCGCCAGATACGTCGCGATTTCCGCAAGCCGTTGATTATCATGACGCCAAAATCTTTACTCCGTCACAAACTTTGTGTATCGCCCAAAGAAATGTTTATGGGCCAACAAACTTTCCACCGCGTCTTGTACGAAGATGCGCCCGTGGCGAAGCCGAAGGACATCAAGCGTGTCGTTCTTTGTAGCGGTAAAGTATATTACGATTTGTTCGAGGGCCGCGAAAAACATGGCGTGAAAGATGTAACGTTCCTGCGTCTGGAACAGTTCTATCCTTTCCCCGAAAAGCCCTTGGCGGAAGAACTGGCCAAATACCCTAACGCCGAAGTGGTCTGGTGCCAGGAAGAGCCTGAGAACCAAGGCGCATGGTCCTTTGTGGACCGCCGTCTTGAGGCTGTTTTGACATCGATCAAGCATAAAGCGGGTCGTCCGGTTTATGTTGGCCGCGTTGCAGCTGCCGCACCTGCGACGGGATCTTTAAAAAATCACAACAAAGAGCAAGAGGCGATCGTTCAACGCGCCCTTGGTCTTTGATACGTACCAAATACACTGAATGAAGAAAGAAGGTTAAATCATGGCAACAGAAATTATCGTTCCCGCACTGGGTGAATCCGTTAAGGAAGCGACCGTGGCCAAATGGCTGAAGAATATCGGCGACAGCGTGTCCGTTGATGAACCTTTGGTGGAGCTGGAAACAGACAAAGTCACTTTGGAAGTGAACGCAAAATCCGCAGGTGTTTTGAAAGAGATCAAAGTACAAACGGGTGATAACGTAGAAGTTGGCGCGGTTTTGGGATCTATTACCGAAGGTGCTGCTGGCGCAAAAGCTGAAAAATCCAAACCAGCTGCTGCCAAAACGGAAGCACCCAAGGCACAGCAGGCAGCATCCAAGCCTGCCAGCAATGATACGTTCCTCTCCCCTGCCGTGCGCAAGATTGCGGATGACAACAATCTGGATGCCGGTGGCATTCAGGGCACAGGCAAAGATGGCCGCGTGACAAAAGGCGATGTACTGGAAGCGCTGAAAGCACCTGCTGCAACACCCGCAGCCAAGGCACCTGCGCAACTGTCCGGCCCGCGTAACAATGCAAGCCGTGAAGAGCGTGTAAAAATGACACGCCTGCGCCAGCGTATTGCAGAGCGTTTGAAAGACGCGCAAAACACAGCGGCATTGTTGAC
>JBGTNC010000116.1:0-10077 GCA_041743265.1 Alphaproteobacteria bacterium
TAAAGCGATTGATGTGATTGACGAAGCGGGTGCGTCACAAATGTTGCTGCCCGAAGACAAACGCAAAAAAATCATCGGCCTGAAAGATATCGAGGCGACCGTTGCCAAAATTGCACGCATCCCGCCCAAAACGATTACCAAAGATGACCGCGAATTGCTGGCCAATCTGGAGCGTGATCTGAAGACCATGGTCTTCGGCCAGAATGTGGCGATCGAGGCATTGTCTGCCGCCATCAAACTCAGCCGCGCAGGCCTGCGCGAGCCGGAAAAACCGATTGGCTCTTACTTGTTCTCAGGCCCCACCGGTGTGGGTAAAACAGAAGTTGCGCGCCAGCTTGCCAAAACGCTGGGGTTGGAGCTGGTGCGTTTTGATATGTCCGAATATATGGAGCGTCATTCCGTATCGCGTCTCATCGGCGCCCCGCCGGGTTATGTCGGCTTTGATCAGGGCGGCATGATGACGGATAAAATCGACCAGCATCCGCATTGCGTGCTGTTGCTCGATGAAATCGAAAAAGCGCATCCGGATTTGTACAATATTTTGCTGCAAGTCATGGACTACGGCAAGCTGACGGACAACAACGGCAAAACGATCGATTTTCGCAACGTGATCTTGATCATGACCACGAATGCGGGTGCGACCGAACTTGCCAAACCCGCCATGGGTTTCGAGCGTAATATGCGCGAAGGCGATGACGAAGAAGCCATCAACCGTGCCTTCAGCCCCGAATTCCGCAACCGTCTGGATGCGATTATTCCGTTCCGCAGTCTGGGGCTCGATACGATCAGCCGTGTGGTGGATAAATTCATCATGCAGCTGGAAGCGCAATTGGGCGACCGTGGCGTGACGATTTCCCTGACCGATGCCGCGCGGCAATGGCTGGGCCAAAAAGGCTATGATCCCGCCATGGGTGCGCGTCCCTTGTCACGGATTATTCAAGAGCACGTTAAAAAACCGCTGGCCGAAGAACTGTTGTTTGGTCAATTGGTCAAAGGCGGCGCAGTGGAGATTGATGTGGCAGACGGCAAACTTGTTTTCGCCTACCCGCCGCAAAAAACCTCCGCCGGAAAATCCGGCAGCCGCGAACCCGAACATGAACATGTGAAGTAAACCCTATGCCCGTAAACCCGCAAGGCCACATTCTGGTCGTGGAAAACAATGACATCACGCGCAAGCTGATTGTCGGGATTTTGAACAACAAAGGCTACGAAACCTACGAAGCCAAATCAGGTGATGAAGCCTTGGCTTTTCTGGGCAAACAGTTGACCTTGATGGTGCTGGACGTTGAAAACGACAGCATCGACAATTTGGGTCTGCTGCATAAGCTGAAAATGGAACACAGCCGTTTGCCTGTGATTGCGCTGACGGATGAAGCGGATCATAAAGCCGTGCAGGAACGCATCGGCGTGCCGAATGTGTCTATCCTGACCAAACCTGTGATGCCCGATAAACTTTTGAACAACATTCAAAGCCATCTTCTGAGTGGTATTGAAAACAAGATTGCTAAAGAAACCATCCCTGCCGCCAAACCATTGGCGCCCGATGTGCGTGACCCTGTTGAGAAAAAGCAGCAGGAAGATTACATGCGCCGTGCCATTGATATTAGTCAGGAAAAGATGGATGCCAATTGTGGTGGCCCCTTTGGTGCTGTGATTGTGCGTGCCGGTAAAATTGTGGGGGAGGGCTGGAACGAAGTCACCTCCACCAACGACCCGACGGCGCATGCCGAAATGGTTGCCATCCGCAATGCCTGCAAGGCGATTGGTAATTACAGTCTGGAAGGCTGCGAGATTTATACCAGCTGCGAACCGTGCCCGATGTGCCTGTCCGCCATTTACTGGGCGCGCTTGGATCGCATTTATTTTGGCAATACGCGCGAAGATGCGGAGCGTATCGGCTTTGATGATGATTTCATTTACCGCGAAGTAGCGCTGCCAGAAGATAAACGCACGCTACCATCCAAAATGTTCCTGCGCGAAGAAGCGAAGATCGTTTTTGAAAACTGGATGAAAAAACAGGATAAAACGCCCTATTAAACCGATCAGGTTACTTGCGGGCGTTGCGGTTGTTTGGCGGCAGGCGTTGCGGGTTGTTCTTCTGCGGGTTTGGTCAGTACATATTTAAATGTCACGCCAAAACGCTCGATCTCTGTCAATGTAGTGCGCATATCCGCGTGGCAGGTGGATGCGTTATAGGCCAGTGTTTCTTTCATGTTATCCAACGTGGTTTCCCCCATTGTCGGCGCAAATTGGCCGCTATAGGCACGCGTGATGGCAAGGCCAAAAGCATTGCGCATGGAAAAATCAACGCCCGGCTCATGCAGCTGATCCACAATCCGGTCGAATGATTTCAGCAGGGTCGGGTGCTGGCGTGCGATGTCACGGCGGGCACGGTCCAGCTCTTCGCTGGCAATGTATTTATTATCCAGCAGGTGTTTGCGAAACGCCACAATGCTGCCATCGGGTTGAAAACCTTGGTCGGCAGAGATTTCAGGGATTTGTGCCGGGCGCGCGTCCAGTGTTGCGTGGCGCGCACTATGGCCCAGTGCTGTCATGGACGTTTCGATGAATTCACCGGCGGCGGACTGCAAGCCTTGGCGTATCTCTTTGCTGCTATGAACCAAAATCACCACTTCCGCCAGTTTCAGCGGATGGGTTTCGGTCAGCGGGTCATAGCTTTCTTTGGTGGCTGCCAATTGTACCAGTTTTTGAATATCGGCTTTTGCAGTATCAGCCTTTTCGGTATCAAGGCCAGCGGCGGCAAAGCTTGCGTCTATTTTATCAAAAAGTTTTTCAAGCGGCGCGGATAATTTATCTGTCGCGGGGGCGGCGGCGCCTTGGGCAAGGGCATCGTCAAAACTTGTTTTCGTGACATCCATCGGCGTCATCGACGGAATATCGGCCGCATTAAAAAATACAATGTTTTCGATTTTACCATTCAGGCGGTCTTCACCGTATTTAAAACCGCGATAGCCCAGATCATCGAGCAGATGCACAACTTCGACGTTGTAACGGCTGAGATCGGCCAGGTCTTTGCCTGTCAGGGCTGTTGTAAAACTGCTGTCGCCATCTTTTTCGCGGTGACGGCGGATCATGTGCGCAATATCACCCGCGGCTTTGTGATAGCCACGGTTGGCGGCGGTAATGGCAAGGCTCGCGGCCTCTTTCTGATTGAATGTTTTTTCGTGATGAATGAAATTTTGATCCCACGCGGCTTCCGTCACATCAATGCGGACGGTATGGGGCGATTTGCCGTTATTGCGGTGTTCCCAGCCCTGCGCAAAATCAAGGCTGCCGGTCAAATACGTGCCGCGCCCGTTTTCGCAGGCGCCATTGGGGCCACTGGTTACGACCTTGCTGTCATCAAAGGCATCAAAGTCAAAGGACGTGCCGTGGTAGAAATGCTTCATGATTCTTGAACACCCGTAAGCCGTTTTTTATTAGGTAAAGTATAACCGATTTTTTGGATACTGTCAGTGGCCGTACAGGTATATTTTGTTAAGCCCTTGTAAAATAATGCAATATTTGTTTTGATGACACAGGTTCATTTAAAGGTAAGGGATAGATCATGAAATACGAATTCACCGGCGGCTCCTCCTTTCCAGTTTTGCGTTTTGCGCTGGAAGCAGGCGAGAGCATCAAGGCTGAATCCGGTGCCATGGTGGCGATGTCGGATAGTTTGCATCTGACGGGTAAAGCCGATGGCGGTATTTTACGCGGTATTGCCCGTAAATTTTCGGGCGAGAGCTTTTTTATGCAGCATGTGGAAGCCAAAGACAGCGCGGGCTGGGTGATGCTGGCTGCTGCCATGCCGGGCGGTATTGCGCCGGTCGAAATGACGCAAGGGCGCATGTTGATGGTGCAAAAGAACGGCTTTCTGGCCGCAACGCCAGGGGTGGAGGTGTCCACCAAAATGCAAAGCCTGACCAAGGGGATTTTGAGCGGAGAAGGTTTCTTCGTTGTGAAAATCACCGGTGAGGGTACGGTGTTTTTGGCGACCTATGGTTCCATTGAAACGATTGATATCGCCAAGGGTGAGACCGTGCTGGTGGATAACGGGCATCTGGTCGCATGGGATGCGGATATGAAGTACAAGATCACCAAAGGGGCCAAGACATGGTTTTCCGCGGCAACATCGGGTGAAGGCTTTGCTTGCCGCTTCGAAGGGCCCGGCCGTGTGTTGATCCAAACCCGCAATCCGCAGGAATTGGGCGGGTGGCTGTTTCCGTTTTTGCCCATTCCACGGCCTTCGCGGGCCTAAGTGTTTCCATAGCGGAAGTGGGCTGCAAACTGGGCATTTAAAAAATCGCTACGTTGCAGTACAATATTTGTCTGATTAATCGGGATTTGTTGAATAGGGGATTTTATGCGTTTTCTGGGTTTTGCCGTGGTGGCTGTTCTTTCTGTTTTAACGCTTGTGCCGCCGGTGATGGCGCAACAGGCGGCAGCCACGCAACAACAGGCCGCCACGCGTTTGCCAGACCGCATTATCCGCCCGATGCGCGCGGTTGATCCCATCACGTTGCGCGCCGAAGGTTTTGCTATTCGCCTTTGGGGTATCAAAGCTGCACAAAGCGCGGATACACCGCTTGAGCTGCAAGCGCTGGATTTGATGGATACGCTTATTCAAGAACAGCAAGTCAATTGCAAAATCGAAGGCGGCATCATGCCCGAACTCGTGGGCCGCTGCACCGTGCAAAGCAATCAGGATCTGGCATTGGAATTGCTGGGCAACGGTTTCGTGATTGTGGATCGTCGCCAGACGTACAATACCGTATTTGCCACCGCCTATAGCAAAGCTGAAGAAGAAGCCCGCCGCGACGGCAAAGGTGTCTGGGCCTCTATGATGAACGACAAAGCCGGCAAAGGTATTCCGAAATGGATGCAGTCGGAAACCATTTTACCGCTGGTATTGTTCGGTGGCCCGCTGATCGGCTTTTTGCTGGTGGCTTTTGTGCTGTGGGTTTTTATGAACCGTGTGACGGATTCACAATCCAGCGGCTCGCGTGAAGCAGAACATAAAGAAGCGCTGATGCAAACACGCGAACGTCAGGTACTGGTCAGCACGCTGGAAGGCGAGTTGGCAGAAAACAAAAACAAGATCGAAGCCTTCTTGGTCATCTACGGCGATATGCTGCGTACCCTGCGCGAAGGGACGGAGACGCCGAAATACCAACAGGTTGGCGACATTGTGCAAAAGCACCCCAGCTTCAGCAAAACTGTTTTTGAAGCCAATGTGGGCAAATTATCCGTGCTGGAAATGAAACTGGCCGGGCATTTGTCCAAGCTGTATTCCGCGATGCCAAAAGAGCAGGAATACATCAATCTGGATCAGAGCGTGCCGCTGGAAACAGCCGTAAAACTGGTGGAAAAGGTTTTGAAAGAAGCCGAAGACCTGCTGGCACCGATCAATCTGGTTATTCAGGAATTGCAGGCAGCCGCCGCGCAGAAGTAATCACGCCTTAAAAAGTCTTTAGCCGCAGCGTTTTTGTGCATCCGCGACAACGGTTTCGAACATGGCCGTTGTCAGCCGGTTCGTATTGACGTTGTAGCGAGAGCAATGATAGCTGTCGATCAGCGTAATCTTGTGGCGCAGGTGCTGTTTGGCGGTAATGTCATGCACCTGATGATGCCCGAATTTAAAAGCACTGGCACTAAACCCGACGGCTTTTAAAAAGCTGTTATGCGCCACAGTGCCCAGCGCAATGACAACCTTCAGGTTTGTGAACGTCTCCAGCTCGTTGGTCAGGAACGGGCGGCAAGTGGTGATTTCTTGCGGCGTGGGTTTATTTTCCGGCGGCACACAACGCACAGCATTGGTGATGCGTGTATTGACGAGCGTCAGCCCGTCATTGATGCGTTTATCGTATTTGCCTTTTGCGAAACCGTATTTGACCAGCGTGGGATATAAAAGATCGCCCGCATAATCATTGGTGAAGGGCCGGCCCGTAAAATTCGCACCGCGCAGGCCGGGGGCTAGACCGACAATTAACAGGGCCGGATTATCTTCCCCGAAAGACGGCACGGGGGCGTTGAACATCGCTGGAAATTTTGCGCGGTTGTCGGTGCGAAAATCGGCCAGACGCGGGCACAGCGTGCAATTGGAATCCGGTACGGGGCAAATGTTTTTGGTCATGCCCTTTGATAGCAACTGCCGTTGTCGCTGGCAAGTGGCGCGCTTTATTGCCATCGCGCTATAAACAAAACCGCCGCAACCCATAAAGGATGCGGCGGTTCATGTGCACGGTTTTTTTGGAGAAACCGGAAGTTTTTATATTTTAAGCGCGGATGCGCGGCGGGGCCGCATTGCCATTGGCGCCTTCATCATCTGTCGCGGGCTGGCCGGTTTGGCTCAGGCCGTTGTTGGGGCGCGAGATGAATTCCATCAGGTCTACCAGATCAATGAAATGATCTGCCTGACGGCGCAATTCATCGGCGACCATCGGCGGTTGCGAGCGAATGGTGGAAACAACAGTCACGCGCGTACCGTGACGCTGCACAGATTCCAGCAGGCGGCGGAAATCGCCATCGCCGGAGAAGAGGATGATGTGGTCAACACGGCTTGCCAGTTCCATCATATCGATGGCCAGCTCAATATCCATGTTGCCTTTGATTTTGCGACGGCCGCTTTGGTCCGTGAACTCTTTGGCGGGTTTGGTCACCATGGAATACCCGTTGTAATCCAGCCAGTCGATCAACGGGCGAATAGGGGAATATTCCTGGTCTTCGACGAGCGCCGTATAGTAGAAAGCGCGTACAAGACGGCTTTGTGCTGAAATCCAGGTCAGCAGACGCTTGTAGTCAATATCGAATTCCAAGGTCTTGGCGGCAGCATAGAGATTCGCGCCGTCAATAAAGACGGCAAGCTTTTCCCCGGGGTAGAAGAAACTCGCACCGGAAAATTCTGTATTTTTATTATTTTTCAAGGCCTTACCTCAGTTCGCTTTTTATGCAGCTGATGCTTGATCAACTGATCAATTTTTGTTATTTCTGTTCAAAGGCTGCCCCGTGTTTCGTAAATGGATTACCAGTAAAATATACGGTCGTCCAAACAGGTCAGGTACCTTGAGTAATGTAGAATACTTGACTCTGTCAAGTATTCTTATAAAAAATCAGACGCCTTGCGTCCGTAGTCCTCAGATACGTCGAAACCACCGAAAAACAAGGCCTGATTTTGCTTTTTCTTGGAATTTTGTTGCAAAGCGGGCGTGGTCGTTTTATAAAAAATCCCTGTTTATAAAGACTCGGGCGCGCCTGAATGGTGTGCCCTATGCATGTAAAGGTGAAATGAATGGCCCGCGTTACCGTTGAAGATTGCGTCTTGAAAGTTCCTAACCGCTTTGAGCTTGTGCTGGTTGCATCCCAGCGCGCGCGCGAAATTGGTTCCGGCGCACCACTGATCGTGGACCGTGACAACGACAAAAACCCCGTTGTTTCCTTGCGCGAAATTGCTGATACCGATCTGTCTTTGGATGGCTTGCGCGATTCACTGGTGAAAAACCACCAGAAAGTGATCGAGCTGGAAGAAGATGAAGAAGATATCATCGACGTCATGGAAGGCGAGAGCGAATGGGCACAAGTGGCCAATCAATCCGCTGAAGGCGAATTGGAAGCAGGCGGCCTGTCCGAAGCAGCAGAAGCGGATGATTCGGATGCCGATGACACGGATACAGACGATGCCGATGCCGATACTGACGCAGAAGTTGACACAGATGCTGACGCGCTGTCGGATGATGATCTGGCCGCTGTCGCCGATATGGGTGATGACGCAGGCGAAGACGATAAGTTCTGATTTTGAAGTTCTGGCCTTTATTGCCAAATTTCTTACAAAATTGAAAAAAGCCGCCTATACTTGATTGTCTGGGCGGCTTTTTCTGTGAAACGGCTGCTCTTTCCAAAAATAAAAGGCCAATAACCAAGGGTGCGTTTGCAAGAACATGCTTCGGCAATATGAACTGATCGAAATTATTAAAGCCTATGATCCTGCGATGAACGAGGATCTTGTCAACCGTGCCTATGTTTATGCCATGAAAATGCACGGCACGCAGACACGTGCCTCGGGCGATCCCTACTTTTCGCATCCGCTGGAAGTTGCCGGTATTCTGACAGAGCTGAAACTGGATACAGCATCGATCTGCACCGCCTTGCTGCATGACACGGTAGAAGACACATCAGCAACGCTTGAAGAAATTGAAAAACTTTTCGGCGTTGAAATCAGCAAGCTGGTCGATGGTGTGACCAAGCTGTCAAAAATCGAATTTCAAAGCGCGCAGGAAAAACAGGCGGAAAATTTCCGCAAGCTGGTATTGGCAATGTCGGAAGACATTCGAGTGTTGCTGGTGAAGCTGGCTGACCGTTTGCACAACATGCGCACGCTGCACCATATCGGCAAGCCGGAAAAACGCCGCCGCATTGCGCTTGAAACGCTTGAGATTTATGCGCCGCTGGCAGAACGTATTGGCGTACATAAAGTTAAAGAAGAGCTTGAAGACATTGCATTTGATAACCTGAACCCCGAGGCGCGCGAAAGTATTCTGGCGCGCCTTAATTATTTGCGCGATGAAGGGGGCGATGTTGTCGTTCAGCGTATTATCGACGAGCTGGTGCAAAAGCTGCACGAGGGCGGGCTAGAGGCCGATGTTTACGGCCGCGAGAAAACCAAATATTCCATCTGGCGCAAAATGCAGCGCAAAAATATCTCTTTCGAACAATTGTCCGATATCATGGCCTTTCGCATCATGGTGCCGACGGTGGGGGATTGTTATCACGCGCTGGGGATTATCCACGGCATTTATCCAACCGTGCCGGGACGTTTCAAAGATTATATCTCGCTGTCCAAGCCCAACGGTTATCGCTCTTTGCACACAACCGTGATCGGCCCTGAAAACCACCGCATTGAAGTACAAATCCGCACCCCGGAAATGCATGAAGAAGCGGAACTTGGGGTGGCGGCACATTGGTCGTACAAACAACAAAGCGGCAAAACCACCACCGATGGCCGCCAGTACCGCTGGCTGCGCGAGTTGATGGATATTGTGGAACATGCACAACGCCCTGAAGAGTTTTTAGAAAACACCAAGCTGGAGCTGTATCAGGATCAGGTTTTCTGTTTCACGCCGAATGGTGATTTGATCAACCTGCCGCGCGGCGCAACGCCTGTGGATTTTGCTTATGCTTTGCACTCCGAGCTGGGTGACAAAACCGTGGGCGCCAAGGTGAATGGCCGCATTGTGCCGTTGAACACCAAATTATCGAACGGCGACCAGATCGAAATAACGACATCCAAAAGCCAAACACCCAGCCCCAACTGGGAACGTTTTGTGGTTACAGGCAAGGCAAAGGCGCGTATCCGCCGCTTTGTCCGCATGCAGCAGCGCGAACAGTATATGAACCTTGGCAAAGCCATGCTGCAAAAGGTTTTGAAGCAAGATGGCCTTGAGTTTAACGAGCGGCATTTCAACCACGATATTTACCGCCAGTTTAAAACCGAGAATATTGAAGACTTGCTGACGGGCATCGGCTCCGGCCATATTGCCAGCCGCGAGGTGCTCTACGCTATTCACCCCGAAGTGCGCCCGAAAGAGCCACCGCCGACGATTCCGACTTTCAATCAACCGGAAAAGAAAAAAGGCAAAGGCGCGCCGATGCCGATCAAGGGCTTGATCCCCGGCATGGCATTGCATTTCGCGCGGTGCTGTCACCCGCTGCCGGGCGACCGCATCGTGGGGATTGTGACCACAGGCAAGGGTGTGACGATCCACACCATTGATTGCGATACGCTGGAAAGTTTTGCCGATACGCCGGAGCGTTGGCTGGATGTATCATGGGAAGAAGGCGAAGACAGCCCCGAAAGCCATGTGGGCCGCTTGATGATTACCATCACCAATTCACCCGGTGCGCTGGGTACATTGTCTACGGTGATTGGCAAAAATCAGGGCAATATTACCAATTTGAAAATCATGAACCGCTCGCTGGATTTCTGGGACATGATGATCGACGTTTATGTACGTGACAGTAGGCATTTGAGCGATATTATCGCCGCCTTGCGTGCCACGCCTGAAATCACCTCTGTTAACA
>JBGTNC010000117.1:0-15175 GCA_041743265.1 Alphaproteobacteria bacterium
CGGCTCGTTGTTCTTGAGTATTGGCTTGGTATGGAGCTTTGCCTTCCCGCCGCGCCGCTGCACGGAAATTATCAGCAAATATTACGCAGGCTATATTGAATGGATTGCAAAACACGTCATGGGCATGACGCTGGAAATGCGCGGGCTTGAAAACCTGCCCGAAGGCACACCGTTTATTATCGCGGCCAAACACCAATCCGCCTATGAAACACTAAAGCTGCCGTTTATGGCGCGCTTGAATTTTCCGGTTATTATCCTGAAAAAAGAACTGACGCGCTTGCCCGTCTGGGGCTTATACCCCAAACGCATGGGCCTTGTGGCGATTGACCGCAGCGCAGGCCTTTCTGCCATGAACGAAATTGCTATAGGCTGCCGCCGTGCCATGGAAGATGGCCGCAATGTGATTATTTTCCCGCAAGGCACGCGCATTGCGCCCGGCGCGATTGATACGTATAAACCGGGCCTTGCCAAAATCTACAAAGATTTAAAAGTACCGATCGTTCCCATGGCGCTGAATACAGGCGTTTTCTGGGGCCGCAATGCGTTTTTCAAAAAACCAGGCACGATTGTTTTTGAATTCCTGCCGCCCTTGGCCGCAGGGCAGCCACCACTGCAAGTCATGCGCGAGCTAGAAACCGCATTGGAAGCCGCCAGCGATAAACTGGTACAAGAAGCAGGCGGCCCCGCACTCGGCACCGTCGCCCCGCGCGCCAAGAAATCAAAAAAGAAATAATCGTCCGGATAGCCTTTAAACGAACGTCTTCACCGCTGCCAACAGGCGGGCGTTGTCGTCTTTGGTGCCCACGGTAATGCGCAGGCATTTGGGCAGGTTATAGGCCCCCATCTGGCGGATGAAAATGCCTTGCGATTTAAGTGACAGACGAATGTCTTCGGCTTTGTCTCCGAATTCGACCAGTACAAAATTCGTCACGCTGGGCCAGACTTTGAAGCCCAGTGATTGCAGGCCCGTTGTCAGTTGCGTGCGACCATTGGCTGTCATATCAATCGTTTTTTGCAAGAAATCCTGATCGGCCAAGGCAGCAATGCCTGCTGCTTGTGCGGGTGCGCTGACATTGAAAGCACCGCGCACACGGTTGATCACGCCTGCCACTTCTGGCGGGAAATACCCCCAGCCCAGACGCACGGCGGCCAGACCATAAATCTTGGAAAACGTGCGCAGCATGACGGTGTTATTGCCAGCAGCCACCAGCGTGCTGCCGTCTTCGTAATCCGGCGCATCGACAAATTCGGCATAGGCGGCATCGACGACCAGCAAAACGTCTGACGGCAAACCAGCGCGCAGTTTTTGCATTTCTGTTTTGTTCAGGTAACTGCCTGTCGGGTTATTGGGGTTGGCAATCAACACCACTTTTGTTTTGGGCGATACTTTGGCAAGCACGGCATCTACATCCGTACGCATTTCTGTCTCAGGGGCGGCAACAGGTGTCGCACCCACTGCCTTGGCCGTGATCGGATACATCAAAAAACCATATTGGCTGAACAGCACTTCATCGCCCGCCCCTGCATAGGCACGGACAATCAGGGAGATTAATTCATCTGACCCCGCACCACAGACGAGCTGGTCGGCATCAATGCCGTATTTTTTGCCAAGGGCTGCGCGCAAATCTGCCGCCGCGCCATCGGGATAGCGATGCAAATCACCAGCGGCTGCCAAATAAGCCTCCCGCGCTTTGGGGCTGCAGCCAAGCACGTTTTCGTTGGAAGCCAAACGCACAGGATTTTTAACCACATCCATGCGGCCTTCACCACCCACATAGGGCTTGATGTCCATAATGCCTGCTTTCGGCAAGGGCTGCGCGCCCTCTTGGACTGACGTGGCTGAGGTCATGGATTGAGATGTGGGCTGTGTCATGATTTATCTCCTGCTGTTCGGTTCACTCTGGAGAGTGGCTTGGGCGCTGTCAAGAAGCGGCGGCGACCTCTGGTCTCTGTCACGGGCGCGCCGACGAGGGTACCCGCATAAAGCTGTTTGACGGCTTCCACAATATTCACGCCACCAAAGGCATTGAAAAACCGCTGGCCCAGTTTTTCCCAAACGGGCGCTGCCGAGAGCATGAGCCGCGATGCCGACGGCGGCACAAACAAGGCCCGCTCCGTGCGCTCCGGAATAAACATATAATCTTTGAGTGTCTGGCGGATCTGCCCGACCGAATAGGGCGCGCCGTGGCCAAAGGGCGTATTGTCAAACCGCGCCCAGATGCCGCTGCGGTTGGGCACGATCAGCACAAGGCTACCCTGACCCGTCAGCACCCGCCACGATTCCCGTAATATGTCATCCATACTTTCATGGCTCTGCATGCCGTGCACGATGAGCAAACGGTCCACCGAATTGGTTTCAATCGGCAGCTCCCCTTCGTGACATAATGTCACCAATCCCTTTTCACCGGGCGGCCAATAAACGGCGCCTTGCTGGGCGGGCATCACCGCTACAACACGCTCGGCCTCGGCCATCATCGGTTTCAAATAAGGGGTGGCATAACCGAAACCGACCACGCGCTGGCCCTTCACATCGGGCCAGAAACGGCGCAGATGCTGACGCAGCAAGCGCTGCACCACGCGGCCCTGCACGCTGTCATAAAATTCTTTTAGATCAATTGCATTTGTATGCATATTTAAAGCAATTCCTGAAGAACGGGGATCAGCGGAATATCCGCAGGCGGCATCGGGTACTTGTTGAAGTCTTTGGGGTAAACCCATGCAAGGCCTTGATGTTCATGCGCAGATACGGCCCCCTTCCACACACGGCAGACATAGAGCGGCATAAACAAATGAAAATCATCATAGCGATGCGATGCGAAGGTTAAGGGGGCAAGACATGACTCTGCCGTATCAATCCCCAACTCTTCTTTGAGTTCGCGGATCAAGGCCGCTTCCGGCGTTTCGCCCGCTTCGATTTTGCCGCCCGGAAATTCCCAGAGACCCGCCAGATTTTTACCCTCCGGCCGCTGCGCCAAAAGCACGCGCCCGTCACGATCAACCAAAGCCACCGCCACCACATGCACGATTTTATCGGGCAAAGCAGGCGCTGGCGCGTCTATCGCGTCAAAACAACTCATTATCAGTTACTTGGGGTGTTTGGCTTATGTTTGGAGACAGCTGTGACAGATGCCGCAGGCGCTGCCCCACTGCTCAGGTAATCTCTCAGCAACTTAGGATAAACTTCTGCCAACAAACGCGCATCCAGCAAAGCACCGTGACCGTTCTCGTCCCGCTCCTTGCGGCTGACACCGTAGCGATCCAGCACCTTATCGAGCGTGGCAGACTTCTCGCCGAACATGGTTTCGGACCAACGGCGCACATTCACCCACTGGCCTTCGGGTACTTTAGGCTGACCTGCTTCTTGCAGCTCGGCATTCATAAAGGCGATATCCAGCGTGTATTCATCTTTGGTGCGGCAGGTAATGACGACCGTTGAATCGCCGATGAACTGGCGCAGCTCTGCCGCCACTTGAGCGAACAGGGGCTTGTCTTGCACCTTCTCGTTGGTGATACCGTGGATTTTGCTGTTGTCTTCGGGGATGTCGCGGCCCGGGTTGATCAAGGCATAGAATTCGCGGCCTGTCGGGCGATTACCGATCATTTCCACAGCAGCAATTTCAACCATACGGTGCCCTTCGGCTGTGAAGAGACCGGTGGTTTCAACATCCAGCACGATTTCACGCTGGTGATTGCCTGATTTGTTAAATATTCTTTGCATAGCCATAATATATACCCTTTTCAAAACAGGCCGTCAATTTATCTATAAATAACTGAAACAAAAGATAAAAAAGAAGGGGAAAGCTTAAAGCCTTCCCCTTCCTGATTTATTATTCAGCCGCTGCCGGTTTGCCGTCAGCATCAAACAGCTGGATCTTGGCTTTGCCACGCAGGTCAGCCAACAGCTTTTGCAGCGCTTCTTGCCCC
Source organism: Alphaproteobacteria bacterium (assembly GCA_041743265.1). Taxonomy (GTDB): domain Bacteria; phylum Pseudomonadota; class Alphaproteobacteria; order Micavibrionales; family UBA2020; genus UBA2020. The sequence goes on from JBGTNC010000117.1 coordinate 3,925, forward strand.
AGCTTGTTGCGGATGGCACCGTCAACTTCAGCCAGCTCCGGAATTTTACGGTCGCGGGCTTCTTCAACTTTAATGACGTGATAACCAAACTGGGTTTTCACAGGTTCTTTGGTATAGCTGCCTACTTTCAGTTTGAAAGCAGCGGTGCTGAATTCAGGCACCATTTCTTCAGCGGCAAAGAAACCAAGGTCGCCCCCGTTTTTGGATGTTGGGCCTTCGGAACGGCTGGTGGCCAGTTCTGCAAAATCTTTACCCGCATCCAGGTCTTTAATCACCTGTTTGGCTTCTACTTCTGTTTTCAACAGAATGTGGCGGGCGTGAATTTCTTTTTTGCCTTTGTGTTCTTTTTTGAACTTGTTGTACTCGGCCTTCACCGCGTCATCGGACAATTTGCTTTTCAGCATTTTCTCGATGTACATCTGCTTGCTCAGCTGGCTGCGCAGCACTTCAAGGCGCTCTTTATATTCTTTGCTCTCGCCGATTTTGGCATCGACAACCGCATCATCAATCAGCTTTTCATCAATGATCTGGTTCAAAACCATGGGCATCAGTGCCTTTGCGTCATCCCCTTTGATCGGCAGGGTTTCAAGCGCGGTCATGACATCCTTTTTCAGAATTTTGTCACCATTGACGATCGCGACAACACCTTCTTCTTTACTGGTGGCGGCGAAGCTTTCTTGCGGGGCAATCACGGCGCAAGCCATCAATGTGGCCAGACCGATTGTTTGCATGTTGCGGATCAATGACATTCCATATTCTCCTGTAAGGGTGTATTTATGCTGGGATATTCTGACGACATATAAAGCGCTTTTTCGCCCCTTGGCAAGGCGTTTTCCGGCGCATAAAAGTACATGCCATAACTCTGCGAAAATGTTGACTTAACGGCCATATACGTTATATGTCATGTGACCCAGACAACAAGGATATAACAAAGATGTTTTCGGCACTTGCGCGCACAATGTTCGGCACCCATTCCGAACGGATTTTGAAGACCTATAAAAAACGTGTGGACCAGATCAACGCCCTGGAACCTGCCATTCAAGCCCTGACCGATCAGGAACTGGCAGCGCAGAGCGATGTCTTCAAAACTCGCCTTGCCAATAACGAAACGCTGGACGACATTCTGCCCGAAGCTTTCGCAACCGTGCGTGAAACCGCGCGCCGCCGTTTGGGCCTGCGCCCCTTCGATGTGCAGTTGATGGGCGGTATCGCCATGCACGAAGGCTATATTCCTGAAATGCGCACGGGTGAAGGTAAAACACTGGTGGCCACCCTGCCCGTGTACCTGAACGCCCTGACAGGCAAAGGCGTACATGTTGTCACCGTCAACGATTATCTGGCGGAACGCGATGCGGAATGGATGTCCCCCGTTTACAAATCCATGGGCCTGACCGTGGGTGTGATTGTGGCCAATCTGTCTGACGAAGAACGCCGTGCGGCCTATGCCTGCGATGTCACATACGGCACCAACAACGAATTCGGCTTTGACTACCTGCGCGACAACATGAAATTCCGCATGGAAGATATGTCCCAGCGCCCCTTCCATTACGCGATTGTGGATGAGGTGGATTCCATCCTGATCGATGAAGCCCGCACCCCGCTGATTATTTCCGGTCAGGCCGAAGACAGTGCCGAGCTGTATCGCAGCGTGGACAAAGTCATCCCCCATCTGGATCCGGATGATTACGAAGTCGACGAGAAAAACAAAACAGTGGCGCTGACAGACACGGGCAACCTGCACGTGGAAGACGTCTTGCAAGAGCTGGGCATTCTGACCGAAGGCGGTTTGTATGATGCCAATAACATCTCACTCGTTCACCACGTCAACCAAGCCCTGCGCGCACATAAAATGTACAAGCGCGATGTGGATTATATCGTCAAGGACGATGCCGTCATTATTATTGACGAATTCACAGGCCGTATGATGGAAGGCCGTCGCTTCTCCGAAGGCCTGCATCAGGCATTGGAAGCCAAAGAAGGTGCGCGCGTCCAGCATGAGAACCATGTGCTGGCATCGATTACCTTCCAAAACTATTTCCGCATGTATCCGAAACTGGCGGGCATGACCGGTACGGCCATGACAGAGAAAGACGAGTTCGAGGCGATTTATAACCTACGCACCGTTGAAATCCCCACCAACTTGCCTGCCATCCGCGAAGATCACCACGACGAGATCTACCGCACGGCTGAAGAAAAATACGAAGCGATTGTGCGTTTGATCGAAGATTGCCGCAGCAAAGATCAGCCGGTACTTGTCGGTACAACCTCCATCGACAAATCGGAAAAACTTTCCAAGTATCTTAAAAAACTGGGCGTGCAGCACAATGTATTGAACGCCCGCTATCACGAACAAGAAGCGCAAATCATTGCGCAAGCCGGTAAACCCGGTGCCGTGACAATTGCCACCAACATGGCCGGTCGCGGGACAGATATTAAACTGGGCGGTAACCTTGAAGCCCGCATTGCGGACGAAGTACCCGCCGATGCCGATGAAGTCACACGCGCGCGCATGACAGAAGTCATTCGCAAGGAAATCGACGAAGCAGCCCAAAACGTCAAACGCGCAGGCGGTTTGTATGTTGTCGGTTCCGAGCGTCATGAATCCCGCCGGATTGATAACCAGTTGCGCGGCCGCTCTGGCCGTCAGGGGGATCCCGGCGCGTCTAAATTCTTCATCTCGCTCGAAGATGATCTGATGCGTATTTTCGGCTCCGACAAGATGGATATGTTCTTGCAGAAAATGGGCCTGAAACAAGGCCAGCCCATTATCCACCCGTGGATCAATGCCGCGATTGAACGCGCACAGAAAAAAGTGGAAAGCCAGCATTTCGACTTCCGCAAAAACATCCTGAAATTCGATAACGTCATGAACGACCAGCGTAAGGTTGTCTATGAACAACGCCGCGAAGTCATGACATCCGAAGATGTATCCGAGATGGCACAGGATATGCGCAACGACGTGATTGATGGCCTGATTGACAGCGCCATTCCCAACGGCAGCTTCCCCGAACAATGGGATGCGCCGTTGCTGAAAACCGACAGCCAGCGCTTGCTGGGCCTCAACCTGCCGATTGAAAGCTGGACCAAAGAAGAAGGCATCGATGGCGAAAAGGTTGCTGACCGTATCCGCCATGAAATTGACAGCCGTCTGGCCGAAAAAGAAAAAGTGATTGCGCCCGAAGACATGCGCCGTCTTGAAAAAGGTGTTCTGCTCCAAATCCTCGACCAGACATGGAAAGAGCATTTGATGGAGCTGGATTATCTGCGCCAAGGTATTTTCCTGCGCGCGATCGGCCAGAAAGATCCGTTGAACGAATACAAATACGAAGCCTTCGCCATGTTCCAGCAAATGCTGGGCACCGTGCGTGAAAAAGTGACCAGCGCCTTGTGCCTGATTGAACTGCACGCCACCGAAGCACCGCCCATGCCGCGTTTGAAACAACCGCAGCACACCATTCTCAGCCGTGGCGCGGATCCAGCAGCACAACCGATGGCCAGCACAGAGCCCAAGCCCTTTATCGGCCCCGTGTTTGACCAGCAAGACCCCGCCACATGGAGCAAAACGCCCCGCAACGCGGCCTGCCCCTGCGGTTCTGGCAAAAAATACAAATATTGCCACGGTCAGGCGAGCTGATTCGCTGACGCAACGAAGACACGTAGACCCAAACACTAAAAAAACGCCTGTTTTTACAGGCGTTTTTTTATGCTTTGCAAACGATGTCGCACATTAACCGTACGTTTACCATTATTTGCTACCTTTTAATCATCAAGACGATGTTTCGGACAAGCGGCAACGCGACATCCGAGGGTGTGTGATACTTCTCCAAATTGCGAAATTCGGCCCGCCTAAAAAGCGGGCCACTTTTTTTGTGCCTGTATATTACAGCTTAAATGCGCGTGGGCCGGACTTCAGGGCAGATACGGCATCATGCGGTAAATGCTGCTGCAAAGATTGCACAGCCGTCACCACATCCGGATGTTGTTTTTGCACGGCCTGAATAGCCACTGTCTGAATGTGGCGCAGGCTTTTATTCACCTCATCGCCCAGTTCTTGCAAGCTGGTTTGCACCGGCGTCATTTTACTGACAGCTTCATCCAGCTTTTTCATGTTTGAATAGCTGGTAAAAATACCGGCAAATTCGCTGACAACATCGACAAACAAATCCAGATTGTTATCGGATTGCAGCGCAGCGGAAATTGTCGGATCCAGCTTTTCTGCGGTACGCAGATGTTTGTTTAAATCCGTCAGGGCTTCCCCGACAGCTTTGATATTTTGTGCCGCTTCATCTGTTTCAAGATACGACAGCATGCTAATGCCAATGTTATTACTGGCCATGTCAAACAGTTCAAAGTCACTGGCATCTTTTGATTGTTTAATCGCAACGGCCACAGCCTTTGCGGCAACATCGGTTTTGGCGCGGGTGGTTTGCATTTCTTGATAGTTTTTGCGCAACGTATCGCCATCTTGCATTTTTTCCAGACTGAGTTCACCCAGTTGGCGATAGGTTTCTGCAGCCACCTGCCGCAGCGCAAAATCCTTGCCGGCAATTTGTGTATCCAGCTTACGCACTTTGCGGTCTACCGCTGCAATTTTGGTGGCTTTGGTAAAGGCATAGGTCAACTTGCCCCAAAGTCCTGCTGGCTTGTTCGCCTTAAAAGCTACAGAACGTGCTGCCAGCGGCGCGCGGTTTTCTTGCAGGGCTTCTTTTTCCTGCGTCAGCGTGCCGGAAGTTTCTCGCCATTGATTGTGAATATGCTGGACGTCCGCCATGAAAAACTTTTGACCTTATGAAGGCACGCAGCGGGCCAATGCCTCTATGCCACGCGCGCTTGAATGAATGTGTATTCATTTTAAACGGCCGGTGCACTTATGTCAATAATACGGAGGTTAAACCCTTGATATTAAGCTAAACGCCTGCCAATACCTGCTTCACAGCCTTCTGCCAACCTAGGTATAGGCCACTGCGGGTTTCGGCGGGCATATCGGGGGTGAAGGTACGTTCGCACTGCCAGGCGGCGGCAATATCATCTACGGTTTTGAAAATGCCCACATGCAGCCCTGCCAGATAGGCAGCACCCAGCGCCGTGGTTTCAATGATGCTGGGGCGCAAGACAGGTTTATCTGTCATGTCGGCAATGAACTGGCACACCCAGTTGTTTTTCACCATACCGCCATCCACACGCAATTCGGTGAAAGGTTTTCCGGCATCTTCGGTCATCGCCTGCATCAGATCTTCTGTTTGATACGCCTGTGCTTCCAGCCCTGCACGCACTAAATGTGCCGCTGTCGCGCCACGTGTCAGCCCCGTAATAGATGCCCTCGCATGCGGGTCCCAATACGGCGCGCCAAGGCCTGTAAAGGCAGGCACCAGATACACACCATTGTTATGCGGCACAGACGTTGCAATCGCCTCTGTCTCCGCCGCTGATTTTAAAATCCCCAAGCCATCGCGCAGCCATTGAATAGCGGCCCCTGCCACAAAAATAGAGCCTTCCAGCGCATAACAAATTTCGCCATTCAAGCGATAAGCAACAGTCGTCAGCAAACGGTTTTTAGAGGGTTTAAACGTGCCCCCAATATTCATGAGCGCAAAACAGCCTGTGCCATAGGTGCTTTTGACCATACCAGGCTGAAAACACGCCTGCCCGATCAATGCCGCTTGTTGGTCCCCCGCCATACCGGTAATCGGCACGGGCGCGCCCAGCAAATTGGTGCGGCCAAATTCTGTGCTGTTGTCTTTGACTTCCGGCAACATGCTGCGCGGAATGTCCAACAGCGCCAGCAATTCATCATCCCATTCCTGCGTGATGATATTATAAATTAATGTGCGCGATGCATTGGTAATGTCCGTTGCATGCACGCGGCCTTCGGTAAGATGCCAGAGCAAGAAACAATCAATCGTGCCAAAGGCCAGCTTTTCAGCCTCCGCTTTTTCGCGTGCTCCCTCCACATTGTCCAAAATCCATTTGATTTTTGTACCCGAGAAATAAGCATCCAGCAGCAAGCCCGTTTTGGCAGCAAAGGTTTCTTCGTGTCCTGCTTTGCGCAGGTCATCGCAAGTATTAGCCGTGCGGCGGTCTTGCCAGACGATGGCGTGATATAAGGGCTCGCCCGTTTCACGGTCCCAGACAATCGTGGTTTCGCGCTGGTTGGTAATGCCAATGGCGGCCACATCGGCCGAGGTAATGCCGACGGTGTTGAGCACAGCGCGGCAGACATATTCTGTATCTTGCCAGATGTCTTCGGCGCTTTGTTCCACCCAGCCATTTTCAGGATAGAACAACGTCAGTTCTTTTTGGCTGATGCCGTTAATCTTGCCTTGATCGTCAAATAAAATCGCGCGGGTACTGGTCGTGCCTTGGTCAATGGCCATGATGTATTTCGTGGTCATGCCTTGCTCTCCTTCGGGCGGGCGTAGATTTTTTTCAACAGTTTGGCAATTTTGTTTTGCGTCTCTTCGCTGATATGCAGCCCCAGTTTAGACCGGCGCCACAAAATATCATCCAGCGTCATCGCCCATTCAACGGTCGCCAGATAACGGATTTCGGCTTCATAGACCTGATCGCCCAGATCTTCGCCCATATCCGACAGACGCTTGCATCCACGCAATAGCGTGCGCACGCGCGACCCATAAGCCCGCGACAGGCGAAACGCCAGTGCTTCGGGCAGCCAATTGAATTCACGCTTCAGCGTTTTCAAAAACGTATCAAAATTCGCGCCAGATGTTTCAGCGCCCGGCAAAGGTGCATCTGCTGTCCAATTACCGCCGCCACGGCCCAAGGTGGCCACGACTTTTTCGCCCACATGCTCGGACAATTTGCGGAAAGTGGTGATTTTACCGCCATAAATCGACAAAATCGGCGCACCCTTGTGCTCTTCCATATCCAAAATGTAATCGCGCGTGACGGCTTTGGCATCTTTCTCGCCATCATCTACCAATGGGCGCACGCCGCTATAGGTCCATTGCACTTCATCCGCTTTGATCTGGTGGCGAAAATACTGGTTCACGGCGTTACAAAGATATTCAACTTCTTCCATCTCGATCCGCACTTCATCAATATCGCCGTGATATTCAATATCGGTCGTACCAATGAGGGAATATTTTTTCTCGTATGGAATCACAAACACAACGCGGCCATCACCGTTTTGCAAAATATAGGCATGATCACCGGGGTAGAGTTTCGGCACAATAATATGGCTGCCCTTGACCCAGCGGATTTTATATTTGCCGATATCCGCAGCGCCGGCCAGTTGCAGGGTTTTACCCACCCAAGGCCCCGCCGCATTCACCACCATGCTTGCATGCACCTTATAGCTTTCATCGGTGATGTTATCGTGCAAAGTGGCTGTCCAGCCGTTGTTTTTGGCATGTTTTGCCAAATGCACACATTCGGTGCGCGATAAAATGCTGGCCCCTTTTTCAGCCGCATCCAGCGCGGCCAGGATCACAAGCCGTGTATCTTCCACCCAACAATCGGCGTAGCTAAAACCACGCTTGAAAATAGATTTCAGCGGCTGACCCAAACGCGTGCCCGGAAACATATGCCCTTGCGACTTCGGCAGACTGCGCCGCCCGCCCAGATGGTCATACAAAAACAACCCCATGCGGATGAGCCACCACGGGCGCAGCTTGTTATGATGCGGCAGAATAAATGTCATAGGCCAGATAATATGCGGCGCCGAGCGCAAGAGCACTTCGCGCTCTTTCAAGGCTTCGCGCACCAGACGGAATTCGTAATATTCCAGATAGCGCAAACCGCCATGGATCAATTTGGTGCTGGCAGATGATGTGGCCGAGGCCAGATCATTCTTCTCGCACAAAACAACAGAAAGCCCGCGCCCGGCCAGATCACGCGCAATGCCGGCGCCATTCACGCCGCCGCCGATCACCAAGACATCTGTTTCCCTGATTTTTGTCACAAGCCTAACATCGCATTTGATTTACTAACCGCCTGATATAAAAGCGGAAGCAATGCAGCAAGGCAATAGTTTTATGCGTATCACAGCGTATAAATTAGTCAGAATCAGTATCTTCTCCGTATAACTGCCGTGCATCGCGGCGTTGCAGGGCACGCTCCAGCACCTGACGCACGGTATCTTCCTGCAACGGCTTGCTGATAAAACTTGCCGTATCCGGCACATTCAGCGATCTGCCGTCCGACAAAAACGGATAACCGCTCATATACACAACATTCGTGGCGGGGCGGCGGGTTGCAAAAATTTCGGCAAGTTCCACGCCGTCCATCTCCGGCATCACCACATCGGTCAGCAGGAAATCAATATCGCCTTTAAAAATCTTCTGCAGCTCCAGCGCGTGGTTGCCGTTGGACGCTGTGATGACTTTCATCTCGAAGCCTTCCAGCATCAAGGCCAATACATCGCGCAGTTCCGGTTCATCTTCCGCCAGCAAAATAGTGCGTCCGCGCAAAGAGGGTAAAAGATCAGCCTCCATACCGCCCGCTGTTGCACGCGCAGGAACAGCTGCGGGCAAATACACATGCACAGCGGTGCCATCCCCCGGGTGTGTGCGAATATCAATCACGCCGCCCAGCTGATCCACGATGCCATAGACAACAGATAGCCCCATGCCCGTACCTTGCCCACGCGGCTTGGTGGAAAAAAATGGCTCGAACACGCGCGGCATCACGGCAGGAGAAATACCTGTGCCGTTATCCACGACCGAGAACCTGACAAAACTTTGCGTGCCCGCCCGCGCCTGCACCGATATAGGCAAAGACCCTGCGCCGCAGCGCATACAAGACACTTGCACCGTGCCGCCCATTGGCAAAGCATCGCGGGCGTTCAGGGCAAGATTGAGTAGAATTTGTGTAATATGATCATCCCCTGCTTCCACCCATATGGGTTGATCCGGCACCGTCAATTGCAGATCCACCCGCTCCCCGAACAAGGGCTGCAGCAAGACAGCATTCTTGCGAAGACTGTCTGCAATATCCATGTGATCCACAATGCCGATTTTCTGTCGCCCGAAAGCCAGCAATTGGCGTGTGAGCCCGGCCCCGCGCGCGGTGGACAAACGAATACGGTCCAATTGATCCGCCGTCAGCGTGCCCGCCGCCAGTTGTTTGATGGCAATTTCGGTATAGCCTTCGATGATGGATAAAATATTGTTGAAATCATGCGCAATGCCGCCCGCCAATTGGCCGAGGGCTTCGAGTTTTTGCGATTGCGATTGCATCTGTGCCTGCGCTTGTATGTCAGGCATATCGCCGGATGTGTCGAAGGGCTTTTTCTCGGACATATTGCCGCACAATCTTGGGTTGTTATATTTTCATTATCAACCCTAAATTGTTTAAAAAACATTAAGGGGCTGAAATTAGATTTCAGCCCCTTAAGAGATGTAGGTGAGTTTATGCAGTACCTTCTGGCTTTCAGGCGGCTTTGCAGGCCTGTTTGTCCTTGAAGCGCTGTTCGGCAACGCGGTCAGCGGCCAGGCTCATGGATACGCCGTCTTGTTCGGCGCGCATGGCAATCATGCCCACCGTTTCAGCGATTTTATCCACGTGCTGCAAAACGAGTGCGCGGTCATAGGCTTTGCCTGTTTTGCGTGCCAGATATTCGTAGTACACGCTGATCACGCCACCGGCGTTGATCACATAGTCCGGCGCGTACATGATTTTGCGATCACGCAGCATATCGCCGTGGCGTGCTTCGGCCAGCTGGTTGTTGGCAGCGCCTGCCACCACTTGTACTTTCAAGCGGGACAGCGTGTCGTCATTGATAATGGCGCCCAATGCGCAAGGTGCGAAAATATCGGCGTCCACATCATAAATCTCGTTCAAGCCCACAACAGTGGCGCCCATTTCCGATTTTACGAGATCCAGTTTTTCAACTTGCATGTCAGTGACGGTCAAGATGGCACCATCTTTGGTCAGCAGTTTGCACAGGTTGTAGCCGACGTTGCCAAGACCTTGCACGGCGATTTTAACGCCTTGCAGATTGTCTTTGCCCAGACGCAAACGTGCCGCAGCTTTAAGGCCCGTGTAAACACCCAGCGCTGTTGTCGGTGACGGATCACCGCTGCCATGGCTTTCGCCGTCCATCGGGATACCGACGACGGATTCTGTTTCCATGTGGATGTTCATCATGTCTTCAACGGTCGTGCCGACATCTTCGGCAATGATGTATTGGCCCGCGAAGGTATTTACAGCGCGGCCCATGGCGCGCATCAGCTCTGGCGTTTTGATCTTGCGGCTGTCGCCGATGATCACGGATTTACCGCCACCCAGCGGCAGACCGCTGATGGCTGCTTTATACGTCATGCCGCGCGACAGACGCAGCACATCGTTCAATGCCTGTTCGTCATTATCGTATGCCCACATGCGGCAACCGCCCAAAGCAGGCCCCAGATGCGTATTGTGCACGGAGATAATCGCGCGCAAACCCGTCTGCGGACACTGAAAGAAAGACACTTGTTCGTGCTGATCGAATTCCTTGTGGCTAAACACAGACATAGCTTACTCCTTCGCGAGAGATGTTATTATTGGTTTATGTTCCCGATGTGACATATCCATCCCCCCTTTGCAACAAACTTGCGCCGCAACATAAAATTGCTGCACTGCGTTTTTCGATAATTTAACCGAAAGTTTCAAGCCAGACCGAATTTGTAAAAAAAAATATCACAAAGGCACAGCTGCGGCAGCGCACAAATGGGCCGCGCGCAGACAGATTTTCTGTGCGGCTCTTTCCGAGTCTTTTGCGAACGTCTCGCAACAGCTTTTAAGGAACGATAATTTGATCGTCACGGAGTTTGGGCGGGATAAATTCACGCGGGCCGCCAGCAGATACAGGGCGCGGCGGGAAACGACCCATGCTGATCAAACGGTCATACATCACAATAGCCCCGGCAACACCGACATTGACGCAGAATTTCATGGGGATCTGGATAGCATGGTCGCAGCGGGCCAGCATTTTTGGGGAAACGCTACTCATCTCCGCCCCTAGCACGTAAATGGCGCGTGTGGGGTGGCGGAAGCTGGGCAACGCCACCGCATCGGGCAGCAATTCAACGGCGACGACAGCTGTATTTTCCGGCAGCGTCATGTCATCCACCGAATTGAAGTTATAAAACGGTACATGGCCAAAAGCACCCGAGGTATCGGAACTGCGCATCGCCAGCAAATCCACCGGCGTGTCGATGGTGTAGAAAAAACTCGCGCCAAAAGAATGCGCCGAGCGCAAGAGATTGCCGATATTCATTGGCTTGGAAATACCTTCCACGCCGATGCCGAA
>JBGTNC010000118.1:0-3741 GCA_041743265.1 Alphaproteobacteria bacterium
TTCTAGCAACGTCAAGCAGGCCTTTGAATAAACCGGGCCGCATATGCCTGTACTATCGAAAAACAAAAGCCCCTGCCCCAAACTTTCCAGCATGGCATTAATGGACAGATTTAGCCGTTCCAGTTGTTTATTGGCATCATTCAACTCGTCCGAGCTGATTTCAATGTTACGCAGCGCGACTTTCATACGATCTTAATACTGATCGTGCGCTTATTCGACGCCCTGCAAGAAACCTTCAAATTTGCCAAGAATCTGCCCGATATCGTCCGGCAGGGGCGCACCGACAGGCAGTTGTGAAAATTGGGTAATTACCTGATCAATCGCGTCAGTACCGAAATGGCGTTTAAAAAGACGGGAAAATCTTTTGGAATACGTCACCGTATCAACCTTTATGCACTTTTTCATGAAAGGTTGTAATCGTCATGGTCTGGTTATGCAGTTCCAACCCTTGCGCATTATTGAATGGCGACAATTCACCTTATGAATAAAAACCGGCATAAGAAGAAGCCTCGCCCAACACGCCGCGCACGGCCTCCACCTCTTCATCAACATCCTGCCCCATCACCAACCGGCGCCCGACGCAGCTTACCATCAAGGTGGCAGAAACGCCTTCTGTTTGATCGGCTTGCGTCGCGGCGGCTGTCGCGCCCTCAACCAAGGCATCAATATCCGCATGCATTAAACGAACCAGACTGTTTGGTGGCAATTCCCCCGCCAATACAAGACTGTTTGCTTTTTCATCAATATCCAAAATCGTACGGATCAGCCCCGTCTCTTGATGATCTTTTTCATCAACAATCGATAACGGATACAGCAATCCGCTTGCCGGTAGCTCCGCCGCTTTTTCTGCCAGATATGTTTTATACAGCTCCAGCGCGGGTTTTCCGTCCAGCTCATACAGCACGTTATTCGCCACCCGCGTTACCTGACGAATAGGACCAAAAGGTCGCCAGCCTCCACGCGAGCCTGTGCCCACACAAATGTCATCGCCATAAAGCCCGAAAGCCACGATATGGTCTTTGTACACATGCGCGTCAAGCAAGGTCAGCGTTTCTTTAAAATTGGTGCCGTCGCCCGCAAGCCCGCCCGTCATCACGACGCCTGCGGGAGCGGCGGCCGTCATGCCCCGTGCCACTGCGCTGCCGTTGACGTTCAAACCGGGGGATAGTGTAAATATACTGCGCAGTCCCGGCGTTTGCGCCAGATCATGCGCGATCTTCTGCCCCGCTTCATATGAATCCTCGGCATTTGTCAGCGGCGCTGTCGCCACGCACACGCGGGTTGTATCAAAATGCATCGCCAGCAGTGTGCCCTGCCCATGCAGAACGCCTGTGGCGGAGATTTCGCCTGCACTGGAACAACCAATGATATGTGTATCGGGATACTTCTGCCGTGCTGTGGCAAAATCTGTATTCCCTTCCAAAAAAGCCTTGTCCGCAAATATAACAATCACCTGCGGCTCAATCTCCATTAACCCAGCTAGTTTTTGCATGAGCTCTGCGCGACTCGCATTCACCGAGATTGTTTTCATGTTGGAATCCTTGCCCGAACGGGCGCGTGAAAAATATTAATTAAGGTCCCGAAGATGGACAGAAACAACAATACCAAGCGGCTTGGGCGTGCCGCCATTATCATATTGAAAACTGATATCCACACCATCTGCTGTTGGAATTTCAGCAAAGGCCGCCGGCTCGGGGATAGACATTTGTAACGCATGCCCCTTACCATTTAAAAATGCCTTGATCCGTGCCGCGACAATATTGGAAATTTCGGCGGCCATGTCGTTCATCATTTCGGCGCTGCCCTGCATATCTTCGGGATACAATTTTGCCCCCGCCAAGGATAACAAGCGCGGATCAAACTGCAAGACGACATCTACAGTTGATTCCATACTATCGCGCAAAAGCACATGGCTACGCACGGGCATTGTCAGCGCGACGGGGATACGCCCGCCCGATTGCTGCACAGACCAGCCAAACATGCCATCAAACGTTGCACGCATAGCATTATCTACGACTTCTTGTACTTCTATTTTCATACCGTCCCGTTCGCTCACGTTTACACCATTCAGGCTTGTTGTGATTTTTGTGTCGCTTGACGCACACGATCTATCCAGCTAACAACTTTCTGCAGCGTTTTATCAAAAGCCTCGCGCGAAACAGGCTTAACAATATACGCCGTCGCCCCTGCCTTCAGCGCTTCAATCACATAACGCTCTTCGGACTCGGCCGTGACCATCACAATCGCCGTGCGGTCATAGGCGCGGTTCTCTCTCAGCCCCTGCATCATCGCGTATCCGCTTTTACCAGGTAAATTCCAGTCAAAGAAAATGAGGTCGTATTTGTGAAACTCCAGTTTCTCTTCAACCTCTTCGCTGCTTGCAGCCAAATCGATTTTCACCAAGCCGTTCTCTTGCAAAAATCCTTCGAGTAAACGGCGGATCATCATGTGGTCATCGACGACCAAAGCCCTCAGTTCTTTCACATCCAGATCGAACACACAGCTTCTCCTTGAAACAATATTACCTATATCGCTACCTATTATTTTAGGCCCTCAATCCTATTTAAGTCGTTAACTATCGTTATAAAAAGAATGGCTTAGGCAAAATTTACAGGGTGAAAAACACAACATTTGACCAAAAATTGATGGCCATGCAGCCCCACAAAAACAGTGTCACAGAGGAGAAAACAGCCTCACACGCGCATAAAACCGTTATAAAACAACAAATTAGAATACGCCCAGCCTCTGACACAGGCTGGCACCGGCCCGTTTGAAAAAAAATTTTATCTTTTCACCTATGACCTGTGGGGCTATATACTGCACGTAGAAAAGGCTTTATTTAAATGAATAAAATTACAGATCCGAAAATATTAATCGTTGAAGATACTTTTGCAGATGCAGAGATCACAAAAAAGAAACTCGCGCGTTTCATGTCCATCAACGGCTTAACCGTTGTCCGCTCCACTCGAGAAGCCATGGAAAAACTGCGGACTGATCACTTCTCTTGCGTTTTACTCGACCTGAACCTACCAGATTCAATCGGTCCCAGCTCTATCGAGCAAATCAAAGTTGCAGATCCGCGCGTGCCTATTATCGTACTCACCGGCTTTGCAGCCCCCGTGACGATTGAAGAAGCATTAAAGGCCGGCGCAAAAACAGTCATTTCTAAAAATGATATGGATTCAAACAGCCTGCGTGAAGCTGTTGAAAAGTTTTCTGCTTGATCATTATTTTCGCGGCAAAACGGCTAGTTGAAACCAAAAAGTCTCAATCGATTGCATAAGCTTGCACATATCGTCGAAATTATCCGCCTTCACAACATAGGCATTCGCAAGACTTGCATAACTTGTCTGCACTTCTTTTTCAAGAAACGAACCAGACAAAACAATCACAGGCAGATGCTGTAATTCAGGATCTGATTTTACATCCTGCAGCACATCGTGGCCATTGCGGCCCGGCATATTGATATCCAACAACAAAATATCTGGCCGTGGTGCCGAGCTGTAATTTCCGCGCCGCTTCAAAAAATCCATTGCCTGCGCACCATCCGTCACCACATGCACATGGTTTACACAAGTCATATGCTTGCTGGCTTCGGTCAAAAAGAAACTATCTGTCTTTTCATCCTCTGCAACCAAAATGACAAATGGCTCGCTATTTTTTGGCTTGCCCATACGCGCCTCCTGCCCCCCGATACAGTTTTCCCCTTCACATCCGGCAACGTAAAGCTGAAACTGCTGC
>JBGTNC010000119.1:0-6204 GCA_041743265.1 Alphaproteobacteria bacterium
ACGCCCCAGCGGATCAGTTCCTGCGCTTTGCGCGGGTCGTTGATGGTGTAGGCGAGGATGGGTTTTTGCAGTTCGATATATTGCTCGATCTCGTCCCGCGTGCGTTTGTTGCCGTTGATATTGATGGTATGGACTTGCAGGTATTGTGCAAGGTCATGCCAGTTATCCAGATGTTCATCCATCAAAAACCCGCGCGGCCATTCTTCAATCATATCCATCGCCGTTTCTAGGCTGACGTATTGAAAACTTGAAATCAGCGGCGGCGGCGTATCATCCGGCCAGATGCGCGTGGCGATATCCAATGCGGCTTCGGCGGTTTCTTTTTCGCGGCCGGGGCAGGGCTTGATTTCAAGGTTCAGGCCCAATTTGCGGTCCAGAATAACGTTCAGAGCATCCTCGAGCGATGGAATCTTTTCGCCAATAAAGCTGTCACCAAACCAAGATCCTGCATCCATCTCTTGTACTTCTTGCCAAGTCTTGTCAGCCATCAGCCCGCTGACGCCTGTGCAACGTGCCAGTTCTTCATCGTGAAACACAACAGGCACGCCGTCCTTGGTCAGTTTCACATCAATCTCGACCCATTCAATGCCAAGATCTGCGGCGGTATGAATGGAAGACAGGGTGTTTTCCGGCGCATAGGCTTTGGCACCACGGTGACCGATGACTTTGGGTATCAGGAGTGAGCTCATGGAAACGTCCTCAAAAAAGTGAATGGCAGATAAGAAAAAGGCGCGGGGAAAGTTTCGCCCGCGCCTTTGTTCTTGTCAATTAAGAAGTCTTAGCCAACTTCTTTTTGCGGCTCTTCAGCCAGCAGGGCTTTGATGGACAGCTTGATTTTGCCGCGATCATCTACGCCGATGCATTTTACTTTGACTTTGTCGCCTTCTTTCACGACTTCATCCACTGTCTTTACGCGACGGTTGGCGAGTTCGGAAATGTGCACAAGGCCATCTGTTTTCGGCATGATGTTAACGAAAGCGCCGAATTCGACAACTTTCACAACCGTACCGTCATAAACAGCGCCGATTTCTGGTTCAGCTGTAATGCCTTTGATCCAGTCAATCGCCATTTGGATAGCGTCCATCCCGACAGCGGCAATTTTGATTGTGCCGTCATCTTCGATGTCAACTTTCGTGCCGGTTTTTTCAACGATTTCGCGAATGACAGAACCGCCGGAGCCAATGACTTCGCGGATTTTCTCTTTCGGAATGTTGATCGTCACGATTTGTGGCGCATTGGCAGACAGGTTTTCACGCGAAGCTGTCAGCGCTTTGGACATTTCGCCCAAAATGTGCAGACGGCCTTGCTGTGCCTGACCGAGGGCGATCTTCATGATCTCTTCGGTGATCGAGGTGATTTTGATGTCCATCTGCAAAGCGGTGATACCTTCTTGGGTACCGGCTACTTTGAAGTCCATGTCACCCAGATGATCTTCATCACCCAGAATGTCGGACAGAACAGCAAATTTCTCATCTTCCTTGATCAGGCCCATAGCGATACCAGCAACTGGTTTCGCCAGCGGAACACCTGCATCCATCAGCGCGAGAGAAGAACCGCACACCGTCGCCATGGAAGACGAACCGTTGGATTCTGTTACTTCAGAAACCAGACGCATGGTGTAGGGGAATTTTTCTTTCTCAGGCAACAGGGGGTGCAGCGCACGCCAAGCCAGTTTACCGTGACCGATTTCGCGACGGCCCGGGCCACCCATACGGCCGGTTTCACCGACGGAGTATGGAGGGAAGTTATAGTGCAGCATAAAGGTTTCTTTGTATCCACCTTCCAGGCTGTCGATGATTTGCTCGTCATCGCCTGTACCCAGTGTGGCGACAACCAAAGCCTGTGTTTCGCCACGTGTGAACAGGGCAGAGCCATGTACGCGGGGCAGAAGACCAACTTCAGCAACAATGCTGCGAACCGTTTTGGTATCGCGGCCATCAATGCGTGAGCCTGTCTCCAGAATGCCCCCGCGAACGATATCCGCTTCGACTTCTTTGCACAGGCCGTTGATCAGCTGTTCGGTAACAGGGCTGCCTTCTTCGCCAGTAACCAGTGTTGCAATCGCTTTTTTGCGTGCTTCACCCAATTTACTGACGCGGTCTTGTTTCAGTGTTGTGGCATAGGCTGCTTTGAAATCTGCGCCGACGAGGTCTTTGACCTGCGCTTTGAGGGCATCGTAATCGTAAGCAGGTTTTGCCAGTTCCCAAGGCTCTTTCGCACATTTTTCTGCGAATTCGATGATGGCCTGGATCACGGGCTGGAAACCTCTCCAGCCGAACATCACAGCGTCCAGCATCAGTTCTTCGGTCAGTTCGTGTGCTTCGGATTCAACCATCAGCACGCCTTCTTGCGTACCGGCAACGATCAGATCCAGCTTGCTTTTCAGGCGCTGTTCGGATGTTGGGTTCAGAACCAGTTCGCCATCGACGTAACCAACGCGTGCCGCACCAATCGGGCCCATGAAAGGGATACCGGAGATGGTCAGCGCAGCGGATGTACCGACGAGGGCGACGATATCAGCATCGTTTTGCATGTCGATCGCAAGAACGGTTGCCAATACTTGTGTTTCGTTGAGGAAGCCCTTGGGGAACAAGGGGCGGATCGGGCGGTCAATCAAACGGGAAACCAGTGTCTCTTTTTCAGACGGGCGGCCTTCGCGTTTGAAGAAGCCACCGGGGATTTTACCGGCAGCAAATGTCTTTTCCTGATAGTGAACAGTCAGGGGGAAGAAATCCTGGCCCGGCTTTGCAGATCTGGCAGCAACAGCTGTGGTCAATACAGTGGTTTCACCATAGGTGACCATGACAGCGCCATCGGCCTGTCTTGCGATTTTACCGGTTTCGAGAACTAGCTTTGAGCCAGCCCATTCGATTTCTTTTTTAGTGATGTTAAACATTCAACAATTTTCCTTTTTTACATTCGTTCCGTCTCGGTCATACAAGTTGTTAATAAGGGGCGACGGAACACCTACTTTTTTCACCTTATTTTTCATGTCGATCAATGCCATTAATGCCTTCCAGAGTCAAGATTTTATCCCAGATTCTGGTAAATATTGACCCTTTTGAGGTTGAATTTAACCCTTCAGGCTCCTAGGCTGGATTTACCAATAATAAAAATCTGAAAATCAGGCGTGAAAGCGGAGGGCTGCGTGTCTAAAAAGCCGGTTGTATTGTGTATTCTGGATGGCTGGGGGCTGCGTGATGACGCCACCTATAACGCTGTTGCGCAAGCACAGACCCCTAACTACGACCGCCTGTGGCAGACCTGCCCCCATACGACTTTGCGCACAGACGGTCTTTGTGTGGGGCTGCCAGAGGGCCAGTTTGGTAATTCCGAAGTCGGCCATACCAATATCGGCGCAGGCCGCATTGTGATGCAGGAACTACCGCGCATCTCCCTTGCAGCGCAAAACGGTACGTTGGCCGAAAATGCGGCGCTGGGCAGTTTTATCGCGGATCTCAAAATATCCGGCGGTGCCGCGCACTTGATGGGCCTTGTGTCTGATGGTGGCGTACATGCGCATCAAGATCATATCGTGGCGCTGGCAAAAATTTTGGATGCGGAAGGAATTAAAACCCTTGTGCATATCTTTACCGATGGTCGCGATACCCCGCCGAATAGTGCCGCGCGCTATGTCGAGAAATTAATCAAGGATATGCCACCAGCTGTGCAGATTGCTACGGTCTGTGGGCGTTTTTATGCGATGGACCGCGATAACCGCTGGGAGCGTGTGTCGCAGGCGTTTGACGCTATCGCACACGGTAAGGGCACAATGTTTAATGATGCCAGCAGCGCCGTGCAGGCAAGCTATGCCGCAAACGAAATGGATGAGTTTATCAAACCCAGTGTCATCAATGGTTACACAGGCATAAAACCCGAAGACGGTATTTTGTCTGCGAATTACAGGTCTGACCGTATCCGTGAAATTTTACAGGCTTTGGTGTTCACGGATTTTGACAGTTTTGATCGCGGCGATTTTAAGCCTGTTGTGAATACGGCCACAATGACGGTCTATGCGGATTATTTTGAACCTTACGTGAAGGTGTTGTTTCATCCGCAACCCATGACAAATATTTTCGGCGAAATTGTGGCACGTGCAGGGCTGAAACAATTGCGCGCGGCAGAGACAGAGAAATACCCGCATGTGACATTCTTTTTCAACGGTGGGCGCGAAGAGCCTTTCGTGGGCGAAGAACGCCTGATGGTGCCATCACCCAAGGTTGCCACCTATGACCTGCAACCTGAAATGTCAGCTGTAGAATTGACGGACAAACTGCTGCAACGCCTGCCAGAGCAGGATGTCGTGATTTTGAATTTTGCCAATCCGGATATGGTGGGGCATACAGGCAGTTTGCCTGCTGCCATCAAAGCTGTTGAGGCAGTGGATACTTGCTTGGGCCGTATTGCCGAAGCGATTGAAAAGCTGGGCGGTGTGCTGATGGTGATTGCCGATCATGGCAATGCTGAGCAAATGTTTGATGAAGAAACACAACAGCCGCATACGGCGCATACAACAAACCCCGTGCCCTGCATTTTGTTCGGCTACCGTGGTAACCTATCATTGCGCAGCGGCGGTGTGCTGGCCGATGTCGCGCCGACGCTGGTGGGCGTGCTTGGGCTGCAAAAGCCGGCAGATATGACGGGTACATCCTTGCTGGATGTGCGTGACGCTGACGCGGCATAGATTTTTAAAAAAAAATAAAAAGAAAAGAGGGACACATGACCAAAGAAACACAACCCAAAAAAGCAAAACTGGTGATTTTGCGTCATGGCCAGACGGAATATAACAAGCAACACCTGATGACAGGCAAGCGTGATATTCCTCTGACGGCAGTGGGCGAAGATCAAGCCCGCGCTGCAGGCAAGTTATTAGAAGGTCAGGTTTTTGACCATGCCTATAGTTCAAACCTCAGTCGCGCCTTTAATACGGCGGCGCTGGCGCTCAGTCAGGCCAAAGGCAACGAGCATCTGCAAAAAGCGGATGGCACATGGCATATCGTGAAAGATGAAGATCTGGCCGAGCTGGATACAGGCATCTTTACGGGCCGCAATCACAAAACAGATCCGGAAATCGTCGCGTTCGAGCGTAAGTTTGACCGTGCTTTGCCGGGTGGAGAAAGCCAGCAAGAAGTTGTGGCGCGTGTGCAACGTTTTTTTGATACGCATGTGCTACCCAAGCTGGAAGCTGGTGAAAACGTATTGGTTGTTTGCCATGCAGGTATTGTGCGCGCCTTTGATTTTGTGCTGGGTGTTGAAGACGTGCCCGTGGACGGTAAATCAAGCCCCGGCAAAAAACGTATTCCCAATGCCACCCCAACCGTTTATGAGTATGAGGACGGCAAGCTGGCCGGTTTCTTCCAGCTGGATAATCCCAAAGAACTGGAAGCCGCCAATGAAAACAAACCTGCTGCGCCACATAAACGCCCCGGCCATCGTGGTTAAACTTTTCCGTTATTACGCGGCCTTGGGGCTATTTTTGTGTCTGCTGTTGCCCGTTGTGGCGATGGGGGCAGATCAAGAGCCAGCAAAGGATATTGTACGCCATGAGATGATCTCGGCCGAAGATATCGCTTTGCCGGTGTTTGACGGTTTTGACGAGGTTTATGGACGCTCCCCTGAATTTGATGCTTTGTTGAAACAGTTTGTGCCAGCAGGCAATCGTTTGCTGAGTGTTTATATTCACAAAGACGATATGAAGAATATTGCGGCAAACCCCGATGCCGGTTTTACAAAGTATATTCTTGTACAAACGCTGGAGCAGAGCGTTGTTTTTTGGAACAAGGAAGATTTTCAGCGCGTCAAAGAATCTTTTGTAAAAGAAATGGCCTCGATCCAGCCAGCTGAAATGCCGGAAGTGGGGGATATGATGACAAATATCTCCACCTATCTCAGCACGAATTATAAAACTGATTTGAAGGTCAAGGTGGGCGAGGTACGTAACCTTGGTGAAATGGCCAGTGCAGAAGACCGCATCGGATTTTTGATTTTATCGAATTACGGCGTGACAACGCCGGAAGGCAATATGGATTACCCTGTGGCTGCATCTATGATGGCCATGAATGTACGTGATCGTTTGGTCTTTGTGTACACCTACTTGGGCAAGTCCCAGTCAGCAGAAGATATTGCCTGGGTGAAAGAGACAGCCACCCATTTCGCTGACCGTATGCATGCTGTTAATGCCGAAAAACCTGCCGTTGGTGCAGA
>JBGTNC010000120.1:0-3517 GCA_041743265.1 Alphaproteobacteria bacterium
CTAGTGCCGCTGCAACTGTTTCGAAGGATCGTGCTTCTGCCTCATAACATCCCGTGATACGCCCTTCCCGATCGTGCCAGAAATGCACATGCGCCATCTCTTGATGTTCTGTTTCCGCTTCTGTGAGCGCGCCCAGAAAAACGACTTCATTCGCGGCAACCTGCGCGCCTAATTCTTCATGCAACTCCCGCAGCAAGGCCTGCATAACGCTTTCTCCTGCGTCCACGTGGCCGCCAAAGGATGTATACCACCCCGGTTTTGTCCACCAATCCAGCGGTCTGTATTGCAACAGCAACTTGCCATCCTGCCCCAGCACCACACAATCGGCAAAGTGTTGGCGGTAGGCGGCAAGGTCTACTTTTGATAGATCGACTTCACAAATGCCCGTCACAGTATCATTCATCATTTCACCAAATAAGTAATATCGGGGGATGTATAAACAAGACGTGTACCTTGTCGTATGCTGGCCGATAAAACGTGTTGCCCGCGTTGTAAAGACCAGAGAAAGGTTGTATCCGTTGTTGCCGCGCCCAGGCTCTCGCCATTCAAAATCCATTCCACTGTTTGGTCGGCTTCTAACCCTGCCAAGGTAAAGGCAAATTGCTGCCGGTCCATCGGTACACGCGGGTCAATCGCCATTTGTAAACCTTGTGTTGGCTTTACAACTTCATAATACGGTGCGACGGGTTTCTTCGTGTTTTCAGCAATAGAGGTTGTATCCGGCATCATCAGTTCGGAACGCATATAACACTTTTCGGCTTCCCCTTGCGCAGGCACACAAACATCCGCCCGTACCAATAACGGGCTTAGGCGTAATTTACGCGGCTGGCGATGGCGGTTAAGCTCGTTAAAAATACTCCGCAGTGCCAGTGCAGGCCCCGTGCCGCCTGTTACACCGTCTGTTGCTTGTTGATCCAGATTTCCCATCCAGATGCCCGCCACATAGCGGTCATTATAGCCAACAGCCCATGCATCGCGATAATCTGTCGATGTCCCCGTTTTAACGGCAGTTTGCAAAGAAAAGTTCAGCACGCTGTTCTGGCCAAACTCTAGGCTGCGGGCCTGTGGGTCTGACAAGATATTACCAATCAACGTAGCAGCCGCATCGGAATAAACCCGTTGTTGTTGCAAAGCTACATCTGCTTCAAGCATCACACGCAAGGGCGTCAAAACACCACCTTGCGCCAAAGCTGCATAGGCCTGCACCAATTCAAACAATGTAACTTCGCCATTGCCAAGGGCCAGCCCCTCGTCATAAATATCCGCAGCCCACGACAGGCTTTCAAACCCCAGCTTGTGCAACAAGGACAAGTAAGCAGATACCCCCACATAAGCGATTGTTTTTACGGCTGGAATATTCAGCGAATTGCCCAAAGCATCACGCAGTGTCACAGGGCCATAAAATACATGACTGTAATTGCGAAAACGGTGAAGCCCCGTGCCAATCGCTTCCGTCACGGGCGCGTCATCAATCAGTGTGGCGGCTGTCCAGCCACGGTCCAATGCGGCAGCATATAAAAACGGTTTCAGGGCGGAGCCTGGCTGACGCGCGACCGTCACTGCATCGATTTGCCCCGCTGGTGTTTCCGGCACTTCTGCACCCGCCACCACCCATGCCAGTACTTCGCCTGTTTGATGATCTGCCACCAAAGCAGCGCCGTTGTGCAGGTTTTTAGACGACAGAGTTGCAATACGATCATCCAGAATTTTCTGCACTTTGGCTTGTAGTGCGGCATCCAGCGTTGTCTGACCCAATCCGTCTATATTCGGTTGCCGCCGCACAAAAGAAACAAAATGCGCCGCATTCGTACCGAGGGAGGGCTTTTGCAATTCAAACACTTGCGTCGCCAGCGCCGCTGCATCTGCTGCTACTAAATCACCCGATGCCTGCAACCTGTTTGCCAAACGGGCAATCGCCGCATCAAGACGGGTTTTATCTTTATAAAGATCATAGCCAGATGGCGCGCGCACCAAAACCGCCAAACCCAGCATTTCTTTGGGCGTGAGCGTTTCAAGATCGCGGTTGAAATAATAACGCGCCGCCTGCGCAACGCCACGGCGATTTGCCGCATACGGCACCTGATTAAGATAGAACTCCAAAATGGCGGATTTTGATTTTTTCTTTTCCAAAGCGCGGGCATCAAACCCTTCGACCCATTTTGACCACAAACTGCGCGGGCGCGGATATAACATCCGCACCACCTGCTCTGTCACTGTACTGGCACCGCGCACCGTGCCGCCCGCACGTATGTTTTGCCACAGCGCACTGCCCCGCGCGTGCCAATCAACACCCGTATGGGTGTAAAACCTTTTGTCTTCAGACAAAACAAAGGCCTGTTGCAGCAAAGGCGGAATTTGATGCAGCGGTACCTGATCGTTCAGGTTCCAGCTTGTTTGATACGTCACTGCCAGCGGTTGGCCGAAGCGATCTGTCAGCCTTGTCGTATTGGCATTTCGCATCACCTGTGCAAAATCAGGCGCAACGTCTTGCGTGGCCTGTACGGTTGCCAAGGCAAAAACCGTGCAGACAATACATACCGCAATCGCCGGATATTTAAGGTGTCGCAGCAGTTTCAACATTCAGCTCACCCATCACACCCTTGCCATAGACATCAGGATCATACATTTCTTCTACCAGCACAGGCATGCGTGTGAATTGCCCCTCGGCAATGGCCTGCGCTGTGTAGCTGAGGTGGTAATTACCGGGTGGCAGATAATCTGCGTAGAAGCGCACCTGATCGTGGCGCATTTCCTGATGATAAAAGCTCCAGCGGGAAACGTTATATCCCTTCCAGTCACTGAACTTGAAGAACCATGAACCGCCTGCCGCCTTAAACGCGCCCTTGTCTGCATCAACACCCGATGCTGTTGCCAGATCGCGGTTGACTGTTTCCAGCCCTCCCGGCAACGGATCGTTCACCACCACAAAATTGCGCGCAGCCGGTGCGGATACGTATAAATCTACCCGCACAACTTCGCCTCGTTTCATGGTGTCTTTTTCTTTCAGCAGCACCCATTTTCCGTCACGCTCAACGCTGTATTCACGGTTGATTTCAATACCTGCGTTCACAGGCTTGCTGAAATCTGACTTGGGCGCATATTGCAAACGGGTGGCATGGTACAAACGACCATCCCCCTTGCGTTCAATCATCACCGTTGCTTTTTGGCCGGCATCAGATGCTTGCATCGGACGTGTTAATGTAACAGCGTCATTCCGCAAATCTTTAAAGGCCGCCTCCCCGAAGGAAACATCGTTCAGACTTGCCTTGACGGTCATGTCTGGCTTGACGTTCTCATACACACTGCTGTAATCGGCCAGCGCCTTCATACAGAACATATTTTCTTGCGTATTCTCCCAATGGTCGCGACCTTTACGCGTCTGGGTGATTGTGCGCACCATTTTAAACGGCACATCACCCACCAGATCACGCCCTGCTTCGGTACCCGTCAAGGTCATGAAGCTGCTGAGGATCGCACAGTTTTCACGCAAGGGGCTGGATAGGATACGGCGATAGCT
>JBGTNC010000121.1:0-5864 GCA_041743265.1 Alphaproteobacteria bacterium
TGCGGATATTGCCCGCATGCGGATCTGCGCTATAGGCCATCCATTTTTTCACGTTGGATTTTTTGCGCATGGGCAAAACGGTTGTGCCGGGGGGCGTGCCAGAGAGGATACGCACCAGCGCGTCTTTCTCATTGATGCTTACAATATGTGTGGTAATACCCAAATCGGACATTTTGCGTGCGGTGCCCAGTTTGGTCATCATACCGCCACGGCCTTGTGTGGATTTTGTGGCAGATACTTCGGGCCAACCGTCTTTTTGCGGATCAATAAGGGTAATGAGCTTTGATCCGGCAAGATCAGGCGGGCCATCAAAAACGCCAGCGACGCTGGTAAAGATGATGAGTTTATCTGCGTTGATTTGCGCGGCAACAAGGCCTGCCAATTCATCGTTATCGGTAAACATCAATTCTTCCACAGCAACGCTGTCGTTTTCATTGATGACGGGAACAATATTTTTCTGTCCCAGCACTTCGCGCAAGACGCGGGCGATGTTCAGGTAATGCAGGCGGGTCTGAAAATCCTGCTTCGTCAGCAGTAATTGCGCAACGGCAATACCATGCGGACGAAAAGTCTGTGCATAGGCTGCCATCAATTCATGCTGGCCCATGCTGGCCATCATTTGTTTTTCGCCAATGCTGTTGCCAAAGGTGCGGTTCAAGAGTGCTTTTGCCACGCGTCTGCCGGAGCCAACCGCGCCGGAGCTGACGAGTGCGACTTGGTGACCGTCTTTTTGCATTTGGCTGATATTGCGCGTCAGTTCTTGCATGACGGTTTCTTGCAAACTGCCATCGGCAGATAGAATGGCTTGTGTGCCGACTTTGATGACGATTTTCATGTGGCGCGCTTCCTGTTGACCCGTTGCCATAAAAGTATGACTTTTTCTGCGCTTTTTCAAGCGTCGGGAGTATTGTTTAATAGCGATGTAGGAAAAGAGAGGGCAGATGCCACATGAAATAGCCATTATCGGTTGCGGCACAGCGGGGTTGGCAGCGGCGCTGTTTCTTGTGCGCGATGGGCATCAGGTCACTTTGTTTGAAAGGTTTGATACGCCTTCGCCTGTCGGTGCAGGGCTATTGCTGCAACCGACAGGGCTTGCCTGTCTGGCGGCGCTGGGGCTGGATGCAGCGGTATTGGCAGCGGGCGCGCGCGTGCGGCATTTATATGGACGCACGGCCAAAGGCCGTACCATCTTTGATATCAGTTACCAAAACCTGCACCCATCGCTGTTTGGGCTGGGGATTCATCGCGGGGCTTTGTTTGAGGCCTTGCACGATGCCGTCGTCCAGCAAGGTATGAAGATTGTAACGGGATGCAATATTGCGGATACACGTATCGTCGGTGATCGGCGCGAGATCATGGATAAAACGGGTGTTGTGCAAGGTGCGTTTGATCTTGTGATTGATGCCAGCGGTGCGCAATCGAGCTTGCGGTCTGGCCACGGCCAAATGAAATACAACAAGCCATACCCGTATGGGGCCGTCTGGGGGGTATGTCAGGATCCGGGCCAATCTTTCGGGCGAGATGTATTGCAGCAAAGGTATGATGGTGCTGGCGTGATGATTGGTGCATTACCTATCGGAAAAAGACCAGGGGATGGACGCGAGACACTCGCCTTTTTCTGGAGCCTGCCCGCAGAGAGTTACCCCGCATGGCGGGAAGCGGGGCTTGAGGCATGGCGTCAGAAAGTCGTCGCCTATTGGCCAGAGATGCTACCCCTTGTGGCTCAGTTTAATACGGTTGATGATTTAACCTTTGCCAGATATAGCGATGTGATGATGCGGCAATGGCACGGCGACAGGTTGGTCTTTATTGGTGATGCCGCGCATTGTACCAGCCCGCAATTGGGGCAGGGGGCGAATTTAGGCTTGATGGATGCGCGGGCGATAGCAGATTGCTTGCGTGAGAATAAAGACGTGCAGGCGGGCCTTGCGGCTTATAGCGCTGTACGTAAAAGCCAGACGACGTTTTATCAAGTGGCCAGTCGCTGGCTGACGCCATTTTTTCAGTCGGACAATAAAGCCGCCGCATGGCTGCGCGATATGACATTTAGTACCATGTGCAAAACGCCTTATGTTCGGGCGCAGATGATGCGCACATTGGGTGGTGTGAAAACGGGCATTTTCACGCATATGAACCCCGGGGATATTCATCGTGATTACGATGTTCGACGTCGAAAACCCTGATTATTTTGCACTGCATCAAAGTTAGAATATTGCGCTAAGGCCTATATAAGGCCGTTTTAAAGGCTATTCGGCCTATGGAATTGAAGCCTTGTCATAGTTATTCATTTTCGGTACTTTTTTATAGCAACCTAAACATAAGCGAGTGAACAATGTCGAATGTCATTCAGCTACCTGATGATAAAAAGCCTTTGGACCAGCGGCTCAAAGCTGTCCTTGACGCAGGACATATGGCGGCGCGTGATGAAGCGCGGGCATTTATTTCCCGTCCCGGTATGGCTCCGGTGGACCCGAATATTTCAAAAGACGATTATCGCGAAAAAACGATGGGCTGGGTCAAAGATATGATCAGCGCAGGGTTTACGCAATTGCCGTATGATGTGAAATATGGCGGCAAAGGCGAAAATCATAAGTACATGAATATCGTCGAAGTCATCGCGCACCAAGATATGTCGCTGGCGATTAAGCAGGGCGTGCAGTTCGGCCTGTTTGGCATGAGCATGTATTCCCTCGGCACAGATAAACATCATGCGAAATATTTACCCGACATCATGTCCGGCAACCTTCTAGGTGGCTTTGCTATGACGGAAGTCGGCGGTGGTTCAGATGTGCAAGGTGTTGCAACCGAAGCTATTTACGATCACCAAACGCGCAGCTTTGTTTTGAATACACCAACAGAAGATGCCAAAAAAGCCTATATCGGCAATGCCGCCGTGCATGGCGAGATGATGGTTGTTTTCGCGCAATTGAAAATGACCCCCGATGGCGAAAGCCAAGGCGTGCATGCCTTTATGGTTCCCGTGCGTGATAAACAGGGCAATATTAAAACAGGCGTGACGATTGAGGACTGTGGCCACAAGGTCGGCTTGAACGGCGTGGATAACGGCTATATTTCGTTTAAGGACGTTAAGTTGCCGTATGATTCCATGCTGGACCGCTTCGCACAGATCGATGAATCTGGCGCGTATAAAAGCGAGATTGAGAAAAAATCCAAACGCTTTTTCAAAATGATCAGCACCTTGGTGACGGGCAGAATTTTTGTATCCATGATATCCTTGAGCGGTGCCAAGAACGCATTGACCACGGCGGTTGATTTTGCCGAGAACCGCAAGGTCTTTGGTGAAACGCTGATGGACAAGCAAGCCACCCATTCAAGGTTGTTGCCGCATTTGGCCAATGCCTATGCGCTGCATTTTGCCACACGCCACCTGATGGATGAATTTGACAAAAACAATCCCTACCTTGAAACCATGGCGGCGGCTGTTAAAGCCAAATCATCAGATTCATCACTGGCAACGGTAGATGAAGCACGGAAGCTGACAGGCGGGGCCGGTTATATGTCGCAAGAACGCTATGGCGTGCTGCGCAATGACATGGATATTTTCCGCACGTTCGAGGGAGATAACACAGTCCTACGTTTATTGGTGGCGAAAAACCAGCTAACACGTCTGTCACAAAAATTCAGCCGTGCCTCGGGCCTAGAAAAACTATCCAAGGGCCTGTCACTGACCGTTAAAAAACGGATGGCGAAACTTTCCGCAGCGGGCGGAAAGACCGATCATGCGCATTTGCTGGATCCGTCGTTCCAGCGGCAGATTTTTATCAGCCGTGAACGCGCGATGATGTATAGCCTGAGCGCCAAGATCATGAAAATTAATAAAGCCGAAGGCCCCGATGCCGCCGCAAATAAAACGCAAGACGAGATGATCGCCTATGCGGATGCTTATGCCGAGCGTTTGATGCTGGAGCGTTTCACCAAAGCGGTGAATAGCCAGAAGGACCCGGAAGTCAAAGCACTGCTGAAAGATGTTTGTGATTTGTATGCCGTCCATACCTTACGCACAAATGCGCTGTGGTATGTTGAAAACGGTTTTATGAAGCCGCAAAAAACTAAGGCATTGGTCGCGCTTGAGCATGCGTTGTGTGAAAAAATCAGACCGCATGCCAAAACATTGGTGGGGGCGTTTGATATTCCGGCAGCTGTTTTGTCTGGGCCCAAGCCCGCAGCCTTGCCTGTTAAAAAGCGGAACATCCCGGGCGGGCCATAAGCCTCTGAAATAGCTGATAATTATACCCTGTTGGGCCTGCATTTGCAGGTTATTAATATATTTACGTTATGCTTGGGCGTTATCGTCCGGGCACGTTCTGTGCCTGAAATCTCAGGGGTTCTATGGCGCAGCGGATAACACATATTTTTATTCTGGCGCTGCTGTATGCAATCAGCGGCAAGCTGGGGTTTATGGTGGCAACCGATAGCGAGTTTGCCACGGTTATCTGGCCACCGTCGGGTATTGCGCTTGGTATTATGCTGGTCTGGGGATATCGCGTCTGGCCGGGTGTTCTTCTGGGCTCGATGCTGATCAATTTTACGCTGACCGGCGCAGATATTTCTCTCGATGCACTCTTTTCGAGCAAGGGCGCCACGGCTGTATTGACCGGCCTTGGTGCCACGCTTCAGGCAATTGTGCAAACTTTCCTGATACTGAAAATTTTCAGTTTCCCTGTCCGGATTGAACGTGGCCGTGACGCATTGCTGTTTTTGCTAATTGCGGGGCCGCTGTGTTGCGTGATTTCAGCGAGCGTGGGCACGCTTGCCTATCACGTTGTGTTTCAATCAGCACATATAACGCCGTGGATGACATGGATGACGTGGTGGGTCGGGGATACGTTTGGCGTGATTGCCTTCATGCCGCTTGTTATTATCGTGTTCTCCCGATTTTTGCACGGGCTAAAAGAACGTAGCCGTGATGTACCGTTGTCTACGGCGTCTTGTATTGCTGTTGTTTTATCTATTTCTATGACCCTGGTTGCCTGGAAGGTCATGACGTTATATATCAAAGAGAAAAACAGAAATACGTTTAGCGACCTGATGCACGAAACAGAAAAATCTGTCCTCTATCGGTTAGATGCTTACGGCAATGGCCTTTTGGGGGCGGCCAGTTTCTTTGCGGGCTCTCAGTACGTTGATCATGAAGAGTGGAAAAGTTTTGTTGATTCCATGCGGATTGACAAAAACTATTCTGGTATGAACGGTATTGGTTATATTCGCCCGGTTGCGGTAGAGGATGTTGATGCTTATATCGCACAAATGCGAAAAGAAGGCAGGACAGATTTTTCCATCAAGCCGGATTTGAATGCGGATACATTCTTTGTTATTCAGTACATTGAACCGCTCAAGGATAATAAGGCAGCCGTCGGGCTTAATATTGCCTTTGAAAAGAACCGATTTGATGCGGCAGTTCATGCGATTGATACGGGGCTCCCCACAATTACGCGTCCGATTATGCTTGTGCAAGACGATCAACGCTTGCCTGGTTTTTTGTTTCTGCATCCGATTTATGAGCCAGGAAAGCCGATCAATACGGTTGAAGAGCGTCGCGCTTCATTTAGGGGCTGGATTTATGCGCCCTTTATTGCACATTCGTTTTTGAAATCTTTTTTGGCGGACGACGGTACGGCGTCAGATCTCTTTTTTACGATTTACGACGGCGCTGAGAAAAATCATAACGATTTAATATATGCGCCTCCTCCGCCGGAGAAGTCATATAAGCCTAAGTACCGCGAGGAAAAGACCGTAGATGTGCTGGAACAGAAATGGACCTTTGTCTGGGAAAGTACACCTGAGCTGGAAGCGCGTCTGCGCAGCGGAGAGCCTTTTATCATTCTCTTTTCAGGTATGATTTT
>JBGTNC010000122.1:0-6465 GCA_041743265.1 Alphaproteobacteria bacterium
TACGTTCCTCTCCCCTGCCGTGCGCAAGATTGCGGATGACAACAATCTGGATGCCGGTGGCATTCAGGGCACAGGCAAAGAGGGCCGCGTGACAAAAGGCGATGTACTGGAAGCGCTGAAAGCACCTGCTGCAACACCTGCAGCCAAGGCACCTGCACAGCCGTCTGGCCCGCGTAACAATGCAAACCGTGAAGAGCGTGTAAAAATGACACGTCTGCGCCAGCGTATTGCAGAACGTTTGAAAGACGCGCAAAACACAGCGGCACTGCTGACCACCTTTAACGAAGTTGACATGAGCCACATTCTGGACCTGCGCAACCAGTACAAAGAAAGTTTTGAAAAGAAGCATGGCGTGAAGCTGGGCTTCATGTCGTTCTTTGTCAAAGCGGCGGTTCAGGCCTTGCAAGATTTCCCTGCTGTAAATGCTGAAATTGACGGCACGGATATCGTTTACAAAAATTACTATGATATTGGCGTTGCGGTATCGACCCCGACAGGCCTTGTCGTGCCAGTGGTGCGTGATGCTGACCAAAAAGGCTTTGCCGGTATCGAAAAAGAGATTGGTAATCTGGGCTTGCGCGCGCGTGACGGCAAACTGGGTGTAGATGATCTGACCGGTGGTACTTTTACAGTGACAAACGGCGGTGTCTTTGGCTCCATGCTGTCCACACCGATTATCAACCCGCCGCAATCAGCGATTTTGGGTATGCATGCCACGAAAGAGCGCCCTGTCGCCATCAACGGTCAGGTTGTTATCCGCCCGATGATGTATCTGGCGCTGTCCTATGACCACCGTATTGTGGATGGCAAGGAAGCGGTGTCTTTCCTCGTGCGTATCAAAGATGCCATTGAAGATCCGCAGCGCTTGCTGCTGGACGTTTAATGAAAGGCAAAGGGGGCTGTTCTTGCGAACGCCCCCTTTCTTTTCTGCTTATGCGCCGTTTTTTTATCGCTTTTCTGGCCTTGTTTATGGCGCCTGTCCCCGCACAGGCGGCGAAGGGCGATTATGTTGTGTTGTTACACGGCATTGCGCGTAGCCCTGCATCCATGTCACGCATGGCAAAAGATTTTGAGAAAAGGGGCTATCAGGTTCTCAATCTGGGCTATGAATCCACGACGTATAAGATTGAAGATCTGGCAGATAAAATTCATCCAGCAGTTGAAAGCTTTGCCACAGACCCTGCACGCGCCATTCACTTCGTCGGGCATTCGATGGGGGGACTTGTCATCAGGGCGTATATCGCCAAACATCGGCCAAAAAATATGGGCCGTGTTGTTATGTTCGGCACGCCCAATCAGGGCAGCGAAGTGGCGGATTTTTTAATGAAGAATTGGGCCTATAAAAAATTCTATGGCCCGCCTGGCCAGCAATTGGGTACAGATCAGGACTTTGATAAAAAATTCGGCAAGATGGATTTTGAAACCGGCATTATTGCAGGCGACCGCACGATTGATCCGTTCTCGTCATTTATTTTACCAGGTGATGATGACGGTAAAGTGACGGTTAAGCGCACGCATGTTGCAGGAGAAAAAGATCATATCGTTTTGCATGTGAACCATGCGTTTATTGCATCCAGCCACGCGGTCATTGTGGAAGCGGCGCATTTTTTACAATACGGATTTTTTAAACGCGCCGGCAAGACGGATTAAAAGCCGAATTTATCCTGCTTGGGTTGCGGTTTTTGCTCTGCGGTCGGTGTCTCGGCAGGCGTAAATTGCGTGGCGCTGACCACTTTCCAGTGCATATCGATGAAGACAACGGGTTTGCCTTGCTGCAAATCTTCCTGTGCGCGTGTGGCTTCGTAACGGTGCAAGGCAGGGCGGGCAATCAAATGCACATCTTCCCCACGCAGTGTTTGACGGAATTGTTTTCCGGTCTGCGCCCGTTGTAACAGAACAATGCGCTGCGTTTTGTTTTTTTGAATTTGAACGGGCGTGCCGCGCAGTATTTTATTGGTACCGGCGCGTGTGTTATGTGTGGCCTTGAAGCGGATCAGGCGCGGAAAGTCGACAATTTCTTGTACGGAATGCAATGCATCCGGCCCCGTTTTTCCGACGGCTGGTGTTTGTTGCAATGTCAGATACATTTTGTTGAGCAGGTTGCGGTATTTGTCGCGGCTGTCGATCACGAATTCATCTAGCGGCAATGTCTGGCCTTGGTAATTGATGCGGGTGCGGGCAATACCGTCTTTGCCGGCTTTTTTCTCGATCGTCTCCATGTAATCCAATACGTCTTCAACGCTTTTTGCACCGACAGCGACATAGTCGCGGACTTCCGTTGTGCTGGGCTGGCAGACAAGGGCGCCGGCAACGCCGTTAAATTCTTCCATTAGGCGGACATTAAGGTTGATGACAATTGTTTTGCCTTCTTTCAATGCCTGTTCGATGGATTTGCGTGCGCGGGCTTGAATGCTGAATTCTTCATAAGCATTGCAATCGGCGCGGTGGTCTTTCGCGCTGCGTGAAAAGAAATGCGCGCTTTTAAGGGCGAGGCTGCCGTGGGTGAGGGCTTCTTTGCGAAAGCCCATATGTGCACCGCAATCAGGGTCTGCACAGAGCATATCCGTGCCATGCGCATCACGGTCGTATTGATGCGCAAGAATCACTTGTCCGTCTTTGAGGCGGGCTTTTTTCACGGTACGTTGTATCCTTATCAATTGTATTTAACATAACAAAATATACAGCAAGGGGCAAGTCGTTTGTTATGTGGCTGTTATATATGCAGTTTTTCGAATAGGAAGGGCTTAGAAAAGTGAAAGGGCCGGTGTTACGGACCGACCCTTTCGTAGTACACCCTCTATCAAGAAACTTCTTCAACAGCATCGGAGAAGAAATCTGTCGAAGACTCCTGAATATCAAAGGTTGGGAGATCTGTCAAATTTGATATGTAAAGTCAATGATTAATCCATATTTTAAAGGCTTTTTTGCACCTTGGTGCCGGAGTAGCGTGGCTGCGAATCTGTTGCTGGTTATTGACTCGAAAAAAGGGCTGTTTTGGCGTAAAGTCGGCACAAGAAAAACGCCTGTATCAAGAGGGGAATACCATGTCTGCAGAGATTTATGATGTTGTTGTAATCGGCTCCGGCCCCGGTGGCTACGTTTGCGCCATTCGTGCGGCACAATTGGGTTTGAAAACAGCCTGTATAGAAAAAGATAACACCTTGGGTGGCACCTGCCTCAATGTTGGCTGCATCCCGTCTAAAGCACTTTTGAGTGTCTCCGAAAAATACGCTCATGCAGCGCATGATTTTGCAGGTCTTGGTATTGATGTGGGTACGCCAAAAATCGATTTGAAAAAAATGATGGGCCATAAAGACAAAGTGGTCGCGGCCAATACCCAAGGTATCGGCTTCTTGTTCAAAAAGAACAAGGTGGATCATATCGTCGGCACGGGCACTATTACGGCGGCCAATACGGTGGAAGTTTCCGGCAAGGGCGGCAAGAAAACCATTCAGGCTAAAAACATCGTGATTGCCACGGGTTCTGAATCCACGCCGCTGAACGGTATTGACGTGGACGAGAAACAGGTGGTCACCTCCACGGGTGCTTTGGCGCTCGAAAAAGTACCTGCAACAATGGCCGTAATCGGTGGCGGCGTGATTGGTCTCGAAATGGGCACCGTTTGGCAACGCCTTGGTGCCAAAGTGACGGTCATTGAATTTATGGATCGTGTTTTGCCCGGTATGGATTTGGAAGTTTCAAAAGAAATGAAAAAAATTCTGACTAAACAAGGCATGGAATTTAAGCTCGCAACCAAAGTGACTGGCGCGGATAAAAAGAAAAATAAAGTCACGCTGACGCTGGAGCCTGCCAATGGTGGCGATGTAGAAAAACTGGAAGTAGAAACGGTTCTGCTGTCCATCGGTCGTCGCCCGTATACGTCAGGGCTTGGTCTTGAAAAAGTGGGCGTGAACGTATCCAATCGCGGTATCGTTGAAATTGACGATCATTTCCAAACCAACGTCAAAGGCATCTATGCCATTGGTGACGTGGTGCGCGGCCCTATGCTGGCGCATAAAGCGGAAGATGAAGGCGTTGTGGTTGCAGAAATCATTGCCGGCCAAAGCGGGCATATCAATTACGATACAATCCCTAATGTGGTCTATACCTTTCCTGAGGTTGCCAGCGTGGGCAAAAGTGAAGAACAGTTGAAAGAAGCTGGCATTGCCTATAAGTCGGGCAAATTCCCGTTCATGGCAAATGGTCGCGCACGTGCCATGGCAGCATCTGACGGTTTTGTTAAAATTCTGGCCGATGCGGAAACAGACCGCGTGCTGGGTTGCCACATTGTGGGTGCCGAAGCAGGTACCTTGATTGCTGAAGTTGTGGCTGTCATGGAATTTGGTGGGTCTGCCGAAGATATTGCCCGCACGTGCCATGCACACCCGACATTGAACGAAGCTGTGAAAGAAGCAGCGCTTGCAGTGGATGGTCGTCCCATTCATATCTAAGCAAGTTGATATACCGATATAAAAAAGCCGGAAGAAATACTTCCGGCTTTTTTGTTTAGTGCGTCAATTTTTGCTTAGCGCATGAAGCGGTGCTTCACAGCGTGCCCGCCAATTTCTGGCGGCAAGTGTTGCAGCTCAGGCGTTGTGCCGGCACCGAAAACAAAGTTGATAACGGGTTTGCGCGTTTGGTCATCCAATACGACATCAACGGAATGCAAGCTATCTGGCATTTCACGTGCGATGGCTTCCAAGTGCTGCGCGTTGCGGTTGAAGATTGCGTCAAGCTCTTGACGGGTCCAGTCTTTATGGTCGTCCATGGGGAACACCTCTATTGCCTTTCAATTTTTTATATTTTTTGATTTTTTATGAAAACGCTTGATGTGCCGCGAGTCCATTTTGATAGAAACTTGCGCCCGTTTTATGGAAGTGTCAATGCTCTATCGTGCAGCGGGCAGATGCTGTATTCTTTGCATCATTATTTCAATACCTTAGGGGGATAATCATGACCGCCCAACCCGCCCGCGCAAACAAGCGCATTATCAAAGCACCGCGTGGCAATACGCTGCAGACCAAATCCTGGCTGACAGAAGCGCCCTTGCGTATGCTCATGAATAATCTGGATCCGGATGTTGCCGAAAATCCGGATGAGCTGGTTGTCTATGGCGGTATCGGCAAGGCTGCGCGTAACTGGGAATGCTTTGATAGCATCATAGAGACGCTGCAAGGGCTTGAGCTGAATGAAACCCTGCTTGTGCAGTCCGGAAAGCCTGTAGGGGTGTTTAAAACCCACAAGGATGCCCCGCGTGTGCTGATTGCCAA
Organism: Alphaproteobacteria bacterium; assembly: GCA_041743265.1. Classification (GTDB taxonomy): domain Bacteria; phylum Pseudomonadota; class Alphaproteobacteria; order Micavibrionales; family UBA2020; genus UBA2020. Next base: position 5,271 of record JBGTNC010000122.1, read on the forward strand.
TTCCAATCTGGTACCCAACTGGGCCAATTGGGCGCATTTCCGCGAGCTGGATGCCAAGGGCCTCATGATGTACGGGCAGATGACCGCTGGGTCTTGGATTTATATCGGCACACAAGGCATTGTGCAGGGAACGTATGAAACTTTTGTCGAAGTAGGCCGTCAGCATTACAACGGCGATTTGACAGGTAAATGGATTTTGACAGGTGGTCTGGGCGGTATGGGCGGAGCGCAGCCATTGGCGGCCACCATGGCTGGTGCTTCCATGCTGGCGGTTGAATGCCAGATGAGCCGGATCGAGCGCAGGCTCGCCACGCGCTATCTGGATAAAAAAACGGACAGTCTTGAAGCAGCGGTCGATATGATCCATGCCGCGCATGCAGAAGGCAAAGCGATTTCTGTCGGGCTACTTGGCAATGCGGCAGAAGTTTTCCCGCAGCTGCTGGCTTTGGCACAAAAAGACGACAAATATAAACCGCATGCTGTCACAGACCAAACCTCCGCGCATGATCCGTTGAATGGGTATCTGCCCATCGGCTGGACATGGGCCGAAGCCGAACAAAAACGCCAAAGCGATCCGGATGCTGTCGTACGTGCCGCTAAAAAATCCATGGTCGCGCATGTGCAGGCGATGCTGGATTTTTTCGCCATGGGTATTCCCGTGCTGGACTACGGCAATAACATCCGTGCGATGGCCGAAGAAGAAGGTTTGAAGAACGCTTTTGATTTTCCGGGATTTGTGCCCGCCTATATCCGTCCGCTGTTCTGCCGTGGCATTGGCCCGTTCCGCTGGGTGGCCTTGTCGGGGGATCCGGAAGACATTTATAAAACCGATGCGAAAGTAAAAGAGCTTTTGCCCGATAACAAACATCTGCACAACTGGCTGGATATGGCACGCGCGCGCATTCAGTTTCAAGGCTTGCCCGCGCGTATTTGCTGGGTGGGTCTGGGGGATCGTGCGCGACTGGGCCTTGCTTTTAACGAGATGGTGGCCTCTGGTGAGCTATCCGCACCCGTCGTGATCGGGCGGGATCATCTGGACAGCGGCTCTGTTGCCAGCCCTAACCGTGAAACAGAATCTATGAAAGACGGCTCCGATGCCGTATCCGATTGGCCGCTTTTGAATGCATTGCTCAACACCGCAAGTGGTGCCACGTGGGTATCGCTGCACCATGGCGGCGGCGTGGGCATGGGCTTT